>DBWO01000052.1:29866-38029 GCA_002309055.1 Ruminococcaceae bacterium UBA1236 | reverse complement strand
GCTTTGATGAGGAGCGCGGCGACCACAGATGAGTCTACACCGCCCGAAAGAGCGAGCAGAACCTTCTTATCGCCCACCTGAGCTTTGACTGCCGCTATCTGCTCGTCGATAAAAGCTTTGGCAAGCGCGGGTGTGGTTATTCTTTCCATTGATTCGGGTCTTTTGTTGCTGTCCATTTCTTTTCCTCCCTGTATTAATTTACCGTTAAATTATATTACATTTTTCGTCTTAAAATCAATAGCTTTTTCAAAAAACCGGGAACACGCGGGTTTTTCCGGGTGCCCCTGAAACGATATCCGTCAGGAATTAACAGCGGGTTTTATATATTTAGTGCTTATCCAGCCGGTATGGCCGTTGTAGGTGGTTTTTGCCCAGCCGGCAACGCTTTCGGTTACAGTCACAACGGTGTCCTTCGGGATTTCCGTGAGCACGCCCGAGGATGCGGTGGCATCCTGCCTGAGGTTAAGCGAGCTGTAGGCTGTGCTGATAACGTAGTTGCCGGGCTCAACGGTGATATCGTTTGCCTCGGCGGCGCTTTCACTGCTCGCCTTATAGTAAACATTACCGGGCTCAAGCTTTGTGCCGTATGCCTCAAAAAGCTGGCTGACGGTTACCATCTTGTAGCCCGCCTGCGCGAGTTTCGGAATGAGAATCTCGCAGACGTCCGCGGTGAAGTTATATATTTCATGCATAAGGATGATATCTCCGGGGCCGACATCTCTCATAACCATATCAACGATGTCGTTTATTTCGCTGTTTCTCTGCTCCTCGGTCCTCGATGAGCCGGATTTATCCTTGTGGCGCCAGTCGTTTGTGTCTATGCTCCACTGGATGAGAGGCATGCCTACCTCGCCCGTAGCGCCCTTGAAATTGCCGCCGGGTGCTCTGAGCAGAACAGGGCGTGTGCCTGTGATTTCCTCAACCTTGTTGTTTACATAATCAATCTGCTCGTGAATTTCGGTGACGGATGACTTTGAGAGGTATTTATGGTCCTTTGTGTGGTTTGCTATTTCGCTGCCCTCGTCAAAAGCCCTCTTTGTGATTTCGGGGTGCTCGTCAAGAGCGTAGCCCACAACAAAGAATGTTGCAACGGCGTTATTCGCCGCAAGAATGTCGAGAATCTTGCTTGATGAGTCGTTGCCGGGGCCGTCATCAAATGTGATAGCTATAAGGTTATCCGAAACGCTGTATGCGGGCGCGGAGATCTCTGTTACCGTTTCGGTTTCCGAACCGGGTTCGGACGGCATACCGGTCAGATCCCCCTGAGAGTTCTGAGCATCGCTGCCGCCATCGGTCACGGTTTCACTGCCGATTTTTCCGCCGCACGCGGTGAGCACAAGCATTATTGCAGCCAATATTGCGATTATTTTAACGGATGTTTTTTTCATTTCAAATACTTCCTTTTTGTCAGATACCGGCCGAATAAGCAGTGCCGTGTGAGTAGTGTATTTTTATTGGCGTTTGAAGCTTCTTGTCAAAGACAATTCCGCATGACGCCTGTTTTATCTCGCCGAGAAGCTCTTCATTGAGCATGTAAGTTTTTGTCGCGCACGCGTCGGCGAGCTTTTCGTTTATGCTGTCGTAGTCGTCAAGTTTAAGGTCGATTACGGGCGGATTGCCGCGGAAAATATATTCTCCCCTGCCCTTGAAGCCCGTAAATATGCCGCCTATGCCGTTTTCGTAGAGCACGGACACAGCGGTAGCGCAGCTTGACGGCCTGAGATTTGAGATGATAACGGGTATACCCTTTCCGGTGAATGAAGCGGATGAGGCGGCGATGTCCTGCATTTCGCGCATTGTGCAGTATCCCCTGCTCACGCCTGCCGCGATATTCAGGCCCTGCGTGCGCGCGGATAATTCATCGCTCATATTATCAAACTGCACGAGGGCGATGTGACTGTCGCCGACATTGCGGATTGCCTTCACGGCCCTTATGCAGAAGTTTTCGATATTGCCCACGCACCGGGTGCCTAGAGCGCCGCAATCAAGAATATCATAGGCCGCCACAGCGGGCTCGTCCTTGTAGTAAGCGGCAATCTTGCTCCACATTGTGATAACGCGGTTTCTTGTTTTGAATCCCTTTTTGCCGTCGGACTCAAAGCCGTCCTCACTGCCGTCAAAACCGGGCGCAGAGTCAAGCGAAAGAATTGTGTAGATGCCCGCTTTTTTGCACGCGTCGATGATTCTGTCAACACGGTCAAGGTCGGGGTCCGTCTTTTTGAGCTTGCCTTCTTTGAAAATAAGATTTGAAGAGAGCGGGACTCTGACGCAGTTTATGCCGAGCTTTTTAATTGCCTTCAGGTCGGCCTTGGTTATGTAATTTTCATAATATTTTCCGTAGATTTCCCTTGCGCCGTAGTTGCCGAACCTCGCGGAGAGCTCCTCAAAAATACGGTCTTTTCCCTCGCCGAAATCCTCGCCGTCTTTCGTGCAGGTGAATGGAGTGGCAGCAAGGTCAACACCGAGGAGATTAACGGCTTTTCCGCTTTCGGTCACGAGAGCAGAGTCTTTTATGCGCAGAAAATCGTCCTCTTCAAGAGGTCTCCGCTTTTTCCCGAGGTAAATGCCGCAGGCAAGCGGCGCCGCGGCGGCCGCAATACCCGCAGAAGCACCTGCGAGCGCGTATTTTGTGCCTGTTTTCATCTTTCTCCTCCGTCAGTCAAATCTTCTTGCCTGTATGAATGAAATGGTTGCTTCCGTACCGGGCATCTCAATGCCGGCCGCGTCCTTTGACACCGCGAGTCTCGCCGCCTTGGCATAAACGGGATAGCATACGCCCTGGTCAAGCAGATATTTTTCCGCGGTGAAGCAGCTGTTTATAATGTCCGCTTCGCCCGTGAGGGTCACGAGACCTGCGAGTATTTCACTGTATTTCGATGATGTGTAGTTAAACGGATTTTCGTCAGCAAGGTTTGTGAGGAAACTCACGGCGTCATTCTGCTCCGCCTTGATTGCTCCGAAAGCAACCTGATAATTCCCCTTTCTCACCGCCGATGCAATTTCATCCGCCGTCATATCGGTAACGGTTACGGTCAGAGAAAGGCCGAAGAGCTTTTGCCACACCTGAAGCTGGCTTTTGATAACGCCGTCAAACTCCTCCGGGCAGATGAGTTCAAGCGAAATATTCTTTGTGTCAAGCTTTTCAAGGCCCTTGTTCCAGCGGTTGAAAGCGACCTCCGGGTCGTATGACACGGCGGGGCTCTGCTCGCCGACTCTATGCCTGTATGAATTGTCACCCACAACGCAGCTTTCGGGAACAACTCCGCGCTGCTCATAAATATTGTCGCCCGAGAGGGTGAAAAGGCTCCTGTCAATTGAGCCGCACAGCGCCCTGCGGATATTCGCGTTTTTGAGCGATTCATCGGCGCAGTTGAACATAAAACCGTAAACGGTGTTTATTATCGTTTTTTCAACATTTACATTGTCCGGCAAAACCGCCTCAGGGCCGACAAACGCGGCGGAGAGCGAGGATGAGGCAAGCTTTCTGAGCGTTGTTTCGCTGTCGTTACCGAATGAGAGACTCACGGAAACGGGCAAAACAGCACGGGAGCCGGCGTAATATCTGTTTGCTTTGATTGTCATCGAGGCCTCGGGGTCCCAGTAGCTTATGTAGAACGGGCCGTTGCAGATTATATGCCTTACGGTAAGGCCGTATCTGCCGCCCATTTGATTGAAAAATTCCTCGTTGCAGGGCATGAATTCACTCTCTGTGAGGCGCTTGAGAAAATCGGGGCACGTCTGATTCAGCCGAAAAACAACCGTGTTGTCATCCGGCGCGGTAACGCCCAGTGTCTCAACACCCGCTTTGCCCGCAGCGATTTCCGATGCGTTCATAATAACGCCGAGGCGGTGAGCGAGGGGTGAGGCGGTTGCAGGGTCAACGGTGCGGCGGCAGGCAAAAACAAAATCCGCCGCGATAACCTTTTCGGACGAGAATTTGTCATAGAATTCGTCGCCGTATTCCTTCTTGAGCGTAGAGGGACAATACCACTCCGTGCCGTTTTGCAGGTGGAAGGTATAGGTCAGGCCATCTTCGGAAACATCCCAGCTTTCCGCTATACCGGGGATGATTTCGCCCTTGCCGTCAAGGCGCACGAGGCCTTCAAATATGTTGTTGATAATCAGTTTTGCTCCCGTTTCATCGGCATATTGCGGGTCAAGGGTCGAGGGTGAAGATTTAACGGGATAGCTCACGGCTTTTCCGCTGCCCTTACCCGAGCACGCCGAAAAACTTATCAGCAGAAGCACCGCTGTAACGGCGCTTATTAACCTTTTCATTGGTTATCCTCCAACCATTTTGCAAGCTGGTCGGCCAGGGCGTTGCTGCCCGCCTTCTGCTGCTTGCTCTGCTGTTTCATATAGTTTGCAACGTCGCGTTTGCCGGCGCCGTGCATCTCTTTGCGCTTTTCAAAATCACTGAGCTTTTCGCGGTAGCCGCAGGCGCAGTAAAACATCTTCCTGTCGCCCTCGCCGCGCATTTCAAGCTTTTTGTGGCACTGCGGGCATCGCGCGTTTGTGATAACGGACAGGCTCTTGCGGTAGCCGCACTCCCTGTCCTGGCATACAAGCATTTTGCCCTTTTTGCCGTTTACCTCGAGCAGATATTTGCCGCACTCGGGGCAGACTTCGCGGGTGATGTTATCGTGCCTGTACTGCGCCTCGCTCTTTTTGACGGCGGAGACGAGGGATGTGGCGTATTTGCGCATTTCATCGATAAACACTCTGTCGCTTTCCTTGCCTGCCGCGATGAGTGAAAGACGTTGCTCCCAGCGGGCGGTAAGCTCGGCGGAGCGAAGGTCCTCCGGCACGATTGAGATAAGCTGTTTGCCCTTTGAGGTGGGGTGGATTTCATTGCCCCTTCGCTCAACATAAAACGAATCAAACAGTTTTTCTATGATATCCGCCCTCGTAGCCGGGGTGCCTATGCCTCCGGCGTTTTTAAGGGCCGTTTTGAGAGTGCTGTCGTCAACCTGGCTTACGGGGTTTTCCATTGCGGTAAGAAGCGTCGCCTCGGTATATCTTGACGGCGGCGATGTTTTGCCGCTGACAATGCGCACCTCTTTGAAAGTGACCTTGTCGCCCTGCTTAAGGTCGGGCAGACTCTGGTCCCTCATATTGGGCTCGTCATCATCATCGCCGGAGGATATGCCGTAAACGGCTTTCCAGCCGGGTGAAATGACACTCTGCCCTTTGGCGAAGAAATTATATTTTCCTACGGTCACTCTGACCTGCACCTCGTTGTATTCACAGGGGGCCGAAAGCACGGCGAGAAACCTGCGCACGACGAGGTCGTATATATGCCTCTCGTCATTCGAAAGGCGGTTTAAATCAACATACTGCTCTGTGGGGATAATCGCGTGATGGTCCGTCACCTTCGCGTCGTTGACGATGTATTTTGTCTGAATGTTTTTCTGCCTGAGGATTGCGCCGGCAAACTCTTTGTAGGGCCCGATTGAAATTGCCTTGAGCCTTTCGGGCAGAGTGGGCACAACATCCTTTGTGATGTATCTTGAATCCGTCCTCGGATATGTGAGAAGCTTGTGCGTTTCGTAAAGGCTCTGCATATACGAGAGAGTCTGCTTCGCGGAGTAGCCGTATTTTTTGTTGGCGTCTCTCTGAAGCTCGGTAAGGTCATAGGCCGCCGGAGGGGCACTGTATTTGTAGGTTTTTTTCACTTCGGAGAGTATGCCCTGCCTGCCTCTGACATCCGCGGCAACCGCCTGCGCAGCGGCGGCGTCAAACATCCTCGCCTGGTTGTGAGAGTCCTTGTAAAGCACGGTGAATGCTCCGAGGTCGCCCTTGACGGTGAAATAATCCTTAGGCCTGAATTTCAGTATCTCCTCCTCGCGCTTTACTATCATGGCGAGGGTCGGGGTCTGCACTCTGCCCGCGGAAAGCTGGGCGTTGTGCTTGCAGGTAAGCGCCCTTGTGACATTGAGGCCGACGAGCCAGTCCGCCTGCGCCCTGCTCTGAGCGCTGCGATACAGGCTGTCATACTGTGATGAAGGTTTAAGCGACGCAAACCCCTCTTTGATGGCCTTATCCGTCTGTGAGGAAATCCACAGGCGCTCCATCGGCTTGCGGCAGCCGGCTTTCGCGATAATCCAGCGCGCAACAAGCTCGCCCTCGCGCCCCGCATCCGTGGCGATAACAACCTTGTTGTATTCGCTGCTGTTAAGAAGCGCGCTCACTGCCTTGAACTGCTTTGAGGTCTGCCCGATTACAACAAGCCTGAATTTCTCGGGCAGCATGGGCAGGTCTTCCATTTTCCAGTTTTTGTATTTATCGCTGTACATCTCGGGGTCCGCGAGAGTGACAAGATGGCCGAGAGCCCAGGTCACAGTGTATCTGTCGCCGATTATACAGCCGTTTCCGTTTTTCTTGCAGCCAAGCACGCGCGCAATATCCTTGGCAACGGACGGTTTTTCTGTTAATACAAGAGTTTTTGCCACGTGCTTCGCCTCCTTTATGGTTGATTACGCCTTGTAAAACATAGGCCTTCTGTCGTTTTTCGCAAAAGATATAACTATTACTTCTTCTCCCGGCGAATAACTGTCAAGAGAAGCGTTTTTGAGAAATTTCTCGAATGAAACCGCGTTTCTGAGCGTGATTTCCCCCGCCTTTATCTCCGCTCTGCCGCCGTTTATCGCGGCAACCGTGCCCTTAGCGCACACATAAGGTTTCCTGCGCGAGGAAATGATGAAGCCGACGGGCACCGCGAGGCACACCGCCGCCGGGATAAACAGGAGCGCGTAAAGCGCGGAGCCGCCCGCTGTGCCGAGAATGCCGAAAGCGGCAAAAGCAAGACCGATTACGGTGAATCCGGCGCACCCGATAACGCAGTAGGCAACGTATTTTTTGAAACAGGCCGAAGCCCTGAAAGCGGAATATACATCTTCTTCAAACATTTCTCTTCCCTCAGTCTTTGAAATCGGCGGTGAATCTCAGCACAACGTCGCTGTCCGCGCCGTAGCTCTGCATCGCGACCGCCCTGCCGTTAACGGCATTGAACATTATCTTCTGGCCGGCCATACCGCCCTTGAAGAATATTGTATGAGTGGTGTCCCATTCGAAGCAGTATTCTTTTTCGTAAACCGTGTTAACCCAGTCTTCAGAAAGGAATCTTTTGCCGCCGTAAACACCCTTATCCCTGTAAAGCTCGGCAAGCTTCACCATATCGGAGGTGTGCACAAACAGCCCTGTCGCGCCGATGGGATATCCCATGGGGCATTTGCTCCACGCCGCCTCCATAAAGCCCATATCGGCAAAAAGACGCTGCCAGAGAAAATCATCCAGCTTCATGCCGGATTTTGCCGTCACCACGCGCGAGAGCAGGTAATAAGCGGCGTCCGTATATATGCGCCCTTCGCCGGGCGTGTAAGCAAGGGGAACGGAAAAAAGAGTCTTCAGGTGGTCTTTTCCGAATTCCATCGTGTTTGCGGTGTCAATATCCATAAATCCGTGAGGCAGGCCCGCCTTATGAAGGAGAGCGTGCTCAACGGTAGCTTTCTCCCACCTCGGGTCAATGCCCCCGGGGAGGATAGCCGCAAAAATGTCGGTGATTTTTTCATCGACCGAAAGAAGCCCGTCATCACAGAGCATACCTATCGCCGTCATGGTGAATGCCTTCGCGCCGGAATAAATATCCTGCGAGCGGCTCGCGGAAACAATTTCCGCCGTTTCGGTTTCGCCGCCGGGAAGCACCTCGGATATGCGGATAACGTTATAGCCTTTTTCCTTTACGAATTTAACAACTTCATCAAGATATCTGCTCATCTCAGTCTCTCCCGATATATTTTTCGGCGATCTCCGCCGCGCATCTGCAAAGCTCGGAGCAGGGGCGTTTTTTATAGTATTCGGGGGTGCGGGTTTCGGGAGTGTGAGGGTCCGCTGAGGGGCCCGCGAGAAGCTCACGGCAGNNCTGCCGTTTTCCGCTTTGAATTCGTTTGCCGCCTGCTGAATTTTTGAATAGAGCGCCGCTTTGGCGTCCTTATCATTGGGGTCGGCCGAAGCGGTGAGATATGAGATGACGGCGGTCATACCCGTGACGGCTCCGCACACCTCTCTAAGGCGTCCTATGCCTCCGCCGAAGCCCGCGGAAAGCTTTGCAGCCGTCTCGCGGTCAATACCTGTCAGGTCCTCAAAAGCGAGAAACACCGCCTG
>DBWO01000052.1:29346-29777 GCA_002309055.1 Ruminococcaceae bacterium UBA1236 | reverse complement strand
TTCGGCTCAAACCAGGTTGATTTCGGGGGCATAATTTTGCCCATATCCGCGATTTTCATAAGCTCCTCAATCGAAGTGGGATACATTGAAAACGCGAGGCGCATATCCGTCTTGACTCTTCTGTCAAGCTCGCCCAGGCCTCTGATGCCGCCCACAAAATCTATGCGCTTGTCCGTGCGGGGATCCGTTATGCCGAGCACGGGGCCTATGAGATTATTCTGGAGAATGGAAACGTCAAGGGCGTTTACGGGGTCGTTATCGTCGTATGTGCCCTCTTTCGCCGTCAGGCAGTACCACACGCCGTCGACAAGCATTCCGAAGCTGTGGCGCGCCCTGGGGTAATAGAGCTCTGCGCCTATCTTTTTAACCTCGAATTTTTCGCTTATTCTTTCAAGGAGCTTTTCAACCGTCATTCCGTTTAAATCCTTGAT
>DBWO01000052.1:3639-29308 GCA_002309055.1 Ruminococcaceae bacterium UBA1236 | reverse complement strand
AAAAGTTGAATTCCTCCGTGCCGTCATAATCCGGGTTCTCCTTTCTGCGCTGAAGACCCACGCTGACAGCCGAGGCGGAGCGGTGATGGCCGTCCGCAATATAGAGCGAATCGATGCCGTCCATTATCTGTGTAATCCGGGCGATTGTTTCATCATCGTCAACCGTCCACACCTTTGATCCGACTCCGTCGTCCGACAGGAAATCATAAACTGCCTCGTGCGACATCATCCACTCGCGAAGGATGTATTTAAGCTCGTCATTCGGTCTGTGAGTGAGGAAAATGGGGCCGGTATTCGCGTTGCAAACGCTCACGTGCTTAAACCTGTCAACCTCTTTATCGGCTCTTGTAAGCTCATGCTTTTTGATTCTGTTTTCTACATAATCGTCAATCGACGCGCACGCCACGAGGCCCGTCTGCGCCCTGCCGCCCATAAGCTGGCGGTAAATATAGTACATCGGCTTCCCGTCTTTTTTGCATATGCCGTCTGTGACGAGCGCCTCAAGATTTGATTTTGCCTTCTGATAAACCTCATCCGAATACATATCGGTGCCGTCGGGAAGGTCAATCTCGGCTCTGTCGACATGCAGGAAGGAATGGGGCTTGCCAACCACCATTTCGGCGGCCTCCCGGCTGTTCATTACGTCGTATGGAAGGGCCGCAACCTCAGCTGCGTATTCAGGCAGGGGTCTCACGGCTTTAAACGGTCTGATTACGGACATTTTGTTTTCCTCCGGAAAAATAATTCACATTATATTATAATGTTATATATACTGCTTTGTCAAACAATATAGTAAATAATTTTATAAGAAATTTATGTATGTGCGTGAGCGCATTTTGTCTATTTGGTTTAATCCGCAGCCTGCGTTTCGCCCCTCCTCTTTCACAGTATGACAGCGCCTGCGCAAAAAAAATGCGGTAAAAATCAATAAACCACTTGAATTCACTCAAAATATGTGTTAAAATCATCGCGTAAATAGTAAAGGCTTTCAAATGAAACTCACATGTAAAGGAGAATATTAATGGAAAAGTACGTTGCTCCCGAGCTCGAAATCATCGAGTTTGACGCTGAAGATGTCATCACCACCAGCGATGGTGAAGCAGAACCCATCGATATTTAATCAAGTTTTCTAATCCGAAACGCAACCCGGCTCCAAACGGCGCCGGGTTTTTGCTTTTTCTCCTTAATCGGGAGCGGTTCCCCCGGTTGTGTTTAATATGTTTAAAAACTCACAAGACAGTGTTCTTGTGGGTTTTATTTTTTTGCGCTCTTTTGTTGCAGCGGCAAACGATTTGGTTTATAATTCAACTATCGGTTTAGTTTCTTTCAAAAAATGAGTTATTGAGTTTAACAGGTAATTCCGATATTTTTTAGTCAGACCCGGAAAAACAACAAATGAGGTGACATGACATGAACATTTATTTCAGCGAAATCATCAGACGCCTGCGCAAGGAGCGCGGCATCACTCAGGAGGCGCTCGCGGATTATCTCGGCGTTTCTTTTCAGGCAGTAAGCAAGTGGGAGCGCGGCGAAAGCTATCCCGATATCGAAACGCTGCCGGAAATCGCGTCTTATTTCAGCGTTTCCGTTGATGACCTGCTCGGCGTAAACCTCGCTGAAAAGGAGAAAGAAATACTCGGCTTCATCGAGCAGTATGATAACCTCACGGATGAAAAACTGAAACACGAAATAATAATAAACGCAATCGAAAAATATCCAAATGATTTCCGGCTCAAGGTACGTCAGATGGAGGACCTGGCTTTCAGAAACAGCGGCAAGGACTATGAGGAATGCCTGAACAAAGTCAGGGCAATTTACTCCAACATTCAAAACAACTGCGTGAATGACAGCATACGCATAAGCGCAAAGAGAATTCTCGCCTCATACTACAGAATTCTTTCCGATTATGAAAACAGCGGCGTAACATACGCGGACAGCGAAAAAATCATTTGTGAAATGCCTGCTATGCGCAACGGGCGCGAATTTCTGCTCTCATACCTTTATCCCCATGAAACGCCGGAATGGAAAAAATTTATCATGGATGCGCTTGAAGAAGAAATAAGCCTTCTCTGCCACAGCCTTTCACACCTTTTTGAGGTACCGGATGAAAACAATGATGCCGATTGGCTGATTTACGGAATGCGCGCTGAAATTGATATGCTGAATCTGTTTTATGAAGACGGCAATTACGGCAGGGCCTGGAAAAATATGATTTACTCCTGCGGTTACCTCGGCTACCTTTACGCCAAAAAAGGAGATTATGAAAACGGTATAAAATATCTGGCAAAAGAAGCTGAGCTTGCAAAACGCTTTGACGGGCTTGACAGAATCACTGTGATGCACTCCCGTTCGTTTGACGGCAGAGAATTTGACAAACATACGCTGGGCAGCAATTACAGCGCAGTGAGCAGGGTTAAATATCTTATTGAAGAAAAGTATCCTCTTCCCGGCGAGTTCAGAAAACTGCCCGGGTATAAGGATTTAATTGACACGCTTTGCTCTGCCTGACTCAGGCATAACCCCGCTTTTGAAGCAGATTAAAAATCCGGAGGATTAATAATGAAAAAGAACACAAGTTCAAAAGATAATTCAAGCACACTGTTACAGAAAACCATAAAAAAGAATTCAAAATATCTTGCGGCAATATTACTTCTGTCTGCTGTATCCTCTGTTCTGAATTCGCTTAATCCCATCTTTTATAAAAAAATTATTGATGAAGCCATACCTGATAAAAACGGCAGGCTTGTTATTATCTGCGTGGCTCTGATGGCGGCAATTCCCATTATCAGTGTAGCAGTGTCTACTTTAAGACAAAGATGCGGATACAGGTTTTCAATCAACTGTGAAAACTCATTAAGAAAACACTATTTTGCTAAAATCCTGAGGATGAACTACCCTGCATTTATCAGATTCGGACCTGTAAAACTGATGACCGTTATCACCAGAAGCATCGGGCAGATAAGCGTACTCTACCTGAAAACTGATTTGGTAAGAGGAGTTTCAGACATTGTCTCAATTATCGTAATTTTCGTTATACTGCTTCAGTACAGTGTAATAATCGCGATTACAACGTTTGTTGTTGTTCCGGTAATTTACTTTATCATTAAAGCGTTCGAGAAAAAAGTTGCCGCCCTGCGTATGCAGGAATTAAAACATAAAAATAATCTGGAAAAGTATCTTTTGCAAATACTCAACGGGATGAAAACAGTCAGGTCTTATTCCGGTCAGGAAAAAGAAATAAACAGTTTTGATGAATGGGTCAGAAAAAATGCCGATCTTGACTGGAAAGTCGAGAAGCAGAATATGACTCTCAGAGCGTATATTCCGACTGCTGTGGCGCAAATTGTGCTTGGCTGCATATTTACAGTCTGCGCGTTTACGGTAATGAAAGATTCCATGACGCTGGGCACACTGGTTGCCGTTATCTCTTATGTTCCCCAGCTTATAGGAAACATCCGGGATTTTATGAATATGGAAGTAAGCAAGGCCTCTATCATGGATATCGTAAATGACCTTGACACATTATTGAACGAAGAGGATGAATACAGCGGCGGCGACAAAACGGAAACCGTCAGTAACGGAGTTCTTGCCTTTAAGAATGTTGATTTCACATACGGCAGAGAAAACTTCGATCTGAAAATTGACAATCTTGAAATCAACGAAGGTGACTTTATCACCATTGTAGGCACTACCGGCGGAGGCAAATCCTCCATAATGGATATTATCAATAAGTTTTATCCCGTCACTGACGGCTGTGTTTCAATTGGCGGAAAAAACATTGATGAGATAAGCACGGACACACTCCGCAATCACATCAGCACAATGTTCCAGGATGTATATATGTTCAACGGAACAATTGCCGAAAACATCTCCTACCCCGAAAAGCCGGATATGGCAAAAATCAACGAGGTTATGAAAAAAGCTCAGCTCAGCGGGTTTGTTGACAAACTGCCGGGCAAGACCGGGGAAATGGTTAAAGAAAACGGAGCAAACTTCTCCGGCGGCGAATGCCAGAGAATCGCCCTCGCGAGAATGCTTTACAAAGACTCGGATATTTTCCTGCTTGACGAGCCCACGGCGGCCCTTGACGCAGGCACATCAAAAGCGATATTTGACATGCTTGAAAATGAAAGCAAATCGAGAGGGAAAACGGTTATCTGCATTACTCACGATGCCGGAAAAGCGGTTTACGGCAACAAAGTGATTGTTGTAAACGACGGAAGAATTGTTGAATTCGGATGCCCGGAAGAATTGTTAAAGCAAGACGGCGCTTTTGCTTCGCTCTATAATGCTCAGCAGAAATTGGCAACATAATAAAAATACAGTCACTTTGGGCGGGCACCCGTAAACCGGTACAGGTTTGGGCGGGTGCCCGCTTTTTATGCGATGCCGTCATCTTTTCCGGTGACGGGCATGCTGTTTCCCGCAAAACGGGAAAGCTATGCCGAAAACGCATTATTAATCAAATCTTAATGCCCCGTGCAGTTGAATGTTAATCACCGGCGCGTTATCATAAACATGCAACCGGGAGAAAGCCCGGAAATAATCCGCCGGAAGGATGATTAAAATGAAAAGGACTCTCAGACTCGTACTTGTACTCACATCGGCAATTCTTTTAACGGTCATCGCCGCTGTCGCCGCTTCCGCGGACAGTGAAAACATTCTTTTCCCCGTATGGGGCAAAGACAGCGAACAGTCTTACGAAATTAAAGGCGAAATCGGGCTCGGCGAAAATACCGTTACCGTTGATGACGGCTGCTGGAAGCTCGAAGCGGAGAATGCCGGATACTATGGATATGTTTACAGCAATCCGGATTCCGAATCATTGATGGATGTCGCTCAGCTCAAAAACGGCAAAGCGGAAATCATTTATACTGAAAACATGTTCGGATTCGGATTTGACTGGGTGGAAAACGGCGAAAACGCATATTTAGTATTCTACCTTGAAAACCCCGGCACATATTACATAAGATTCAGCAGCACAAATTCTATATATGGAGATAAAGAAGCCGTTCCTTCAACAGATGACATCAGCTTTGTTTGTTTCGGAGAGCTTGAGTCCCTGGAAATCAGCAAAGACCCTCTCCTTATTGAAACCGATATCTGCCTTTGGTGGAGAGAAGAGGAAAGCAAACCCTGCTATTTCGGCGAAGATGTTGAAACTTATCTGACATTTACAAGCGGCAGATACAAAATAGATCTGCTCGGTTATATGGACAAGTGGGAGAGCGGTAAGCGCGTTTTCACTTATGACCTCGGCAACGGTCCGGAACTGAGCAAAGAGCTTACTCTTACTTGTGTTACAGACACACTTGAAACCGTCTCCTTCCCCGAAGGTTTCAATCCCGCTGTTAAATACAGCTATAAAGCGGCCGACTCTGAGTATCCGAATTCACATACCCAAAGTGACTGCGCGTTTCCCGAGTGGGTTGAATTGAAATTCAATGACGGCTCATCTGTAAAGGCTTTCACCAATGAAGAGGCCTATGTTTCAGGTGACAAATTCGCTTATTTCGAAGATAATGAGCATCACGAGCACTGGGTGCTTTTACAGTACTTGCGGAATGAAGACGGCAGCATATATTTCACCGTAAAAGTTGACGGCGTTGTCTTCGGTGAATCAAAGGTAAAAGCGGAATACAACGTTATAAGCGCTTATATGAATCACCTTTCAGGCTGCATGTTCTTTTTAAAAAGGTTCGCCGGCGATATGATATTTTCTCCCGCAGCGGCAATAAGCAGCCTTTCGAATAATCTACGCGAAGAGTTCAGAGAGTTTTCAGCGTATCTTAAAGAAGCGAATATTTTCTGACAGCAAGCTGTTTCCCGCGAAACCGGAAAACCAATCCGGAGCGAAGCGGCCCGGCATTATGCATTCTTAATTATGAATATCGAATCAAAAAACACGCAGACAATTTAGTCTGCGTGTTTTTACTGTGTTTTTCGTTTTAAATGCGAAAGCCGATTAAGCTTTGCCTGCGCAGCCGAGCACGTTGTTTATCTTGTGCTCAACCATACCCTGGATTGCGTCGCGCGCGGGGGCGAGGTACTGTCTGGGGTCAAAGTGCGAGGGATTCTCCGCCATATATTTTCTGATGGCGGCGGTCATTGCAAGACGAAGGTCTGAGTCGATGTTGATCTTGCACACCGCGTGCTCTGCGGCCTTGCGAAGCTCGCTCTCGGGGATGCCGATGGCGTTATCCATCTTGCCGCCGTACTTATTGATCTGCTCAACAAACTCGGGGATGACGGAGGAAGCGCCGTGAAGCACGATGGGGAAGCCGGGAAGCTGCTTCTCAACCTCTTCGAGGATGTCGATTCTGATTTTGGGATCCTGGCCGGGCTTGAATTTGTATGCGCCGTGGCTTGTGCCGATTGCTATTGCAAGGGAGTCAACACCCGTGCGGGTAACAAAATCATAAACCTCTTCGGGCCTTGTGTATGAGGAATCCTCAGCGGAAACCTTAACATCGTCCTCAACGCCGGCAAGTCTGCCGAGCTCGCCCTCAACAACAACGCCGTGAGCGTGAGCATAATCAACAACCTGCTTTGTGAGAGCTACATTCTCTTCGTAGGGAAGATGCGAGCCGTCAATCATAACGGAGGTGAAGCCGCCGTCGATGCAGGCCTTGCAGGTCTCGAAATCGGGGCCGTGGTCAAGATGAAGCGCAATGGGAAGGCCTGTGGTTTCAACAGCCGCCTCAACGAGCTTCACAAGATAGGTGTGGTTGGCATAAGCTCTCGCGCCCTTGGAAACCTGAAGGATAAGGGGAGCGTTGAGCTTCTGCGCCGCCTGCACGATGCCCTGGATTATTTCCATGTTGTTTACGTTGAAAGCGCCGACGGCATAGCCGCCCTTGTAAGCGTCCTCAAACATTTTTTTGGTGGTTACTAATGGCATAATTTTTCTCCTTTTCCGTTGGAATAATGAAATTATATCAAAATTTTATAATTTGTCAAATCACGCGTTCACTTCGATGGGTCCGCCGCCGTTTTCCATAGATTTGTCCGCGAGGAAAACAACGAGGTGGCTCAGAAGCGAGCCCTCTATGGATGTGCAGGAAACCGATGTTTCCTCGCCCTTGCAGTAAGCCACAAAATCCTCAACGAGCGCGAGGTCTCCGCCTCCGTGGCTGTCGCCCGAAGTAAGGTCAATCACGGTGTCGTCCTTTTCTTTGCCGGGATCCGGATTGATGACGGAGAGCGTGATTTTGCCCTCCTCCATATCGCCGCAAAGCATGCCCTTTGTGCCGGTTACCGAAATGCGCCTTGTGCCTGTGGGAGCGCCGCCTATCATGCTGTGGGTGCCCGTGGCGCCGCTTTCAAAGAGCAGATTCACCGTCTGGTGGTCAACTATGTTGTTGCGACTCTTGTATATACATCTGCCGTACGGGCTTGTCTCAAGCAGTTTTCTTTTATCCTCAAGCGTGAGGTTTTCCATGTTTTCAAGTTTATCCCACACATATACCGTCCAGCGGTCCGGGTGGTCAAGATAAATGCGCTTGGCAGAATAAACGCAGGTGTCAACAAGCGGGCAGTCCACAACGCAGTAGGTGCCCGATTCCTCCGGGGCGTTGCAGCTCCTGTACTGGATATTGCTTCCGAAGCTTGAAACAAGGCGGGGCCTGTCGCTGCCCATAAGCCAGGTTATTATATCAATGTCGTGGCAGCACTTGGCAAGCAGCATGGTGCTGTGGCACTCGTCGGAATTGGCCCATTTGCCTCTTACATAGCTTGTGGACATATGATGATAGCTCACATATTCCGCAGTGTGAATGTCAATCACATCGCCTATTGCGCCCGAGAGGAGAATATCCTTGATTCTGCGGTAAAAATCGGCGTATCTGAGCACAAAGCAGACCATAACCTTCCTGCCGGTTCTCTTTGCCGTGTCCGCGAGCCTTCTCGCTTCCTCCTCGTTTACCGCAAAAGGCTTCTCGAGCAGCACGTCGTAACCCGCCTCAAGCAGAGGAATGGTGGTTTCAACGTGGATGTGGTCCATCGTGCCGTTAATCACAGCATCCGCGAATTTCGGGGCGCGCGAGAGCTCAAGCGCGTCATAAAAACAGCGTTCGGGAGGAATCGAAAAGCGCGCGGCAATCATATTCCTGCGGTTTTCGTCCGGGTCCGCAACACCGACTATCTGCAATCTGTCTTTTCTGATTTCGGCAAGTTCGGCATAGGTTAAGCTTCTGTGACCTCCGCCTACTATTACCGCCTTAAGAGGGCCGTTTTCCATAAGACCTCACCTGCATAAGTAGAATAGATTTTATCCTTGAAAATTATATATTAACGCGCGGTCAAATTCAATAGAAAAAACATATATTTTTTTATTATTATTGCATTTTATTCTGCTATAAGTTATAATTGCCATATATATGCTGTCAAGAGGTAAATGATGAAAACCGAAATCATAAACAAAGACAACGCCGCGGGATTTGACGCTTTCTCGGCAAAACATAAAAACGGACACTTTATGCAGACCTCGCTCTGGGCAAGAGTCAAGGACGACTGGGGCTGGTTCGGCGTCATATGCAGAAATGACGCGGATGAGATAACCGGCGTTATGGGCGTGCTCGTACGCAAAATATCGGGCCTTCCTTATCACATGCTGTATGCCCCGAGAGGCCCCGTGTGCGACCTTCACGACAGCGAAACCTTCGCCGCACTCGTTGACGGCGCAAAGCGCGAGGGAAAGAAATACAACGCTTACGCTCTGAAAATAGACAAGGACGCCGACACCCGAGACGGTGCTTACAGAGAAGTGGTCACCTCGGCGGGCTTTAAGATAACCCCCGTGACGGACGCTTTCAAGGGCTTTCAGTGCTCAAGGGTCATAAGAATCGACCTTGAGGGCAAGAGCGAGGACGAAGTATTCGCCTCGTTTGACTCCGGCCACCGCCGCAAGGTGAGGGTCGCCCTGAAAAACAATGTTGAAATCGAAACCGGCGGCAGCGAGGGCGCTCAGCTCTTTTATGAGATGATGAAAGAAACCACGGAGAGAGACGGCTTTGAGCTTCGCTCCGCGGAGTATTTCGCGAAAATACTCGATGTTTTCGGCGATAAGGCGCGGCTTTACACCGCATATTACACCCCCGAGGGCGGCGAAAGGACGGCAATTGCCGGCGCGATAGCCCTCGTTTACGGCGACAAGTGCTGGTATTTCTACGGCGCGTCGAGAAACATACACAGAAACGTTATGCCGAATTACCTCGTTCAGTGGGAAATGATAAAATGGGCCGTTGAATGCGGGTGCAGAATCTACGATTTCAGAGGCGTCACGAGATTTGACGAGGATGACGGCCTGTATCGCTTCAAAATTAAATTCGGCGCATACAAAGAGGAGTTTATGGGCGAGATGGAACTCGTGATAAAACCCTTCGCGGCAGGTATCGTTGACAAGACACAGGAAATAATCAAGAAACTCAGATAGGTGTGTTATGGATAAACTCAAAATCAAAAAGCTGAATGAAAACGCGAAAATCCCCTTCAGGGCAACCCCGGGAAGCGCCGGTATGGACCTTTACGCCTGCATTGATGAGCCCATCACCCTCGAGGGCGGCGAAAAGGCGGTTATCCCGACAGGCATAGCAATTGAACTCCCCTCGCCTGAACTCGGCGCATTTGTGTTCGCGCGAAGCGGCCTCGCGATCAAGCACGGCATAGGCCTGCTTAATTCCGTGGGAGTTATAGACAGCGATTATCGCGGTGAAATCTGCGTGGGAGTTATCAATCAGCTTAAAGAGACCTACACAATCACTCCAGGCGAGAGAATAGCGCAGCTTGTGATTATGCCCGTTTCTCTCATCGAGCCTGAGGAGGCAGACAGCTTAGGTGAAACTGAAAGGGGAGCCGGCGGCTTCGGCTCAACGGGTAAGCAGTGATGAAAAAGGTGAAAAAAGCTCTTGTTCTTCTGCTGGTATTTGCCCTTTCGTTCTCCCCTCTCCTGTGTGCCTTTGCCGCAGGCAGCGAGGAATTCAGGCCGTTTGAGGACAGCAGATTTTTTGAAATCGGCGACTATGACATACATTACAGAATAATCCCCGCGAAGGGCGGTTTCAAAGGCAGGATACTGATGCTTCACGGCTTTATGTGCAGCACCTACTCCTGGCGCAATATGGCGGCCGAAATGAGCGAAAAGGGCTATGAATGCGTGCTCGCGGACCTGCCCGACTTCGGCTTCAGCACAAGGGAAACCGCGGATATGGAGATAATACCGCGCGAGGATATCATAATCGCGCTTATGAAGAGCATCGCCCCGGCGGACGAATGGATAATCGCCGGGCACTCTATGGGCGGCGGAGTGGCAATCAACATTGCCTGCGCCGTGCCCGTAAAAGCGCTCCTTCTCTACTGCCCCTGCCCGCAGGATGAATTCCCCGCGTGGGCGGAAAAACTCGTCAAGCTGAAGCTCACCGAAAACGCGATGGATGCTTTCTTCCGCCTCGGCGGCAAGGTGAGCCCGCTTGTGAGAGCGGTGGTGTGGATGGCAACAAACAACTTCGAGTTTGCCGCAAATTACGACCTTTCCGGCGTTACCGACCCGCTTTATTACGACGGCTTCGGCAAGGGCCTGTGCGAAATGATGTACAATGTAAAAGCGACCGACATGGAAAGCGCGAAAAACATAAAGGCGCCCGTGCTCCTCTGCCAGGCCGAGAAGGATATTATCCTCAATAATTCTCAGAAATCAATTGTGAATGAAACCTTTGATTTTGCGACAAAGTACGAGGTCAAGGGCGCGGGTCATCAGTGCATTGAGGACAGAAGCGAAGAGCTTGCCGGCGTGACCTGTGATTTTCTCGCGGCGAATTCACTGTAAAACTTGAAAACGGAGATTTGATTTTGTTATGGAAACAGTCAAAAAACCCGAAAACTCAATAAACCCGAAACAGACAAACGGCGCAAAAGCGACGTGGCCCGTCTATACCGCCGTCTTCTTCCTGTTTTTGTGCCTTTATAACTATTTTGTAATTCTCGGCGGGCTTTTCCGCTCTGTCACAAACACGGTCTTTACCTATCACCTTGTTGATTTCAAGCTCGGTTTCTGCTCAAAGATTCTGCCGGGCGCGCTGTTTAACCTGTTCTTTAAACAGCCGACAATAAAAAATGTGACGGTTTTCGAAACGGTTCTGCTCCTTGTGTCTTTTGCCGCGCTTTCATTCCTTACCGCAAAAGTCGTAACATCGGCAAAGGACAGAAAAACAAGGCGCGCGCTCACCGTTATCGCCTTCTTCTTTTTCGCTGGTCCCTGCTCCTTCTGCGTATATGCCTGGGATCTCGGCTCGCTGAATTCATACTGGTTTTACCTCGCGCTTATATTCATGTTCTTCGTTGAGAACAAATATCTTAAGTTTGTTGCTCCCGTTCTGCTTTTCCTTATGATGATGGTTCACTACGCCGTTATCATTTCATATGTGGCTTTTGCCTGCATGATTCTTCTTTACAAGGCCGCCTGCGCCGAAGACAAAAAAGAGAAAAGCGCGTATGCTGCCATCCTTGTGATTTCGTCGGTGGTTTCTCTCGCGGCATTTTTCTGTTTCATTAAAAATGACAGTATCAACATCAGGCTGCCTCTCGAGGAATTCCGCGCAGAGCTTGTAAAACGAGCAGGCCCCGAAGCCGAAAGAGTTGACACGCACTATTATGATATGGCTTTTTACAGGGATTATGTCACAAGCAGTGTGGAGATAGGCAGACAGTACGGATATATCGGCAAGGGGCTGATTCCGGAAATCAAATGGAATCTTCCCGCCCCCCTTCTCAGTCTCATCAATCTCGCGTTTTCACAGATTTATATCGCGTTTCACATTGACGGAAGCGTCGTTGAGAAAGCGTTCAAGGCCCCTTATGTTATCGCTCTGTGCATGCCGCTGATTATATTCATCTATTCGTTCTGGATAAAGATGATAAAGGCCGAAAGCTCAAAGCTTAAAAAATTCTGTTATTTCCTCGGTATGGCGCACTACCCCTTCAGCGTTATCATCGGCCTTCTTAATTCCACGGATATAATGCGCTGGTTTGCTCCCGCTTTCATTATTCTCACGGCATACTTTTTCTATGCGGTTTACAAAGAGGATAGGGCAAAAGAAATTATCCGCGGCAAAGTCCTGTCGCTTGATTGGAGACTCGTTGCCTCATATTACTTTGTCTATGCCGTTACGGCACTTGTTTCATTCGGTTAAGGGGGTGTCGTAAATGAAAAAAACAGTAAAAAATATACTCTTCTGCATTTTCCTTTTTGCCGTTTTTCTGGCATATAACATTTTCAGATACCGCGTTTTCGGCAATATAAACGGGGTAAAAGAACGTCTTATTTACGCCGCAATCTTTATCTGCTTTATGATAATCGCGGGCTTTAAGGCAAAACCCCTGCCGCTTATTTCCCTGCTTCTTGTAAGCGGCGCGGCGCACTTTGTTGACGGCACATTTCTCTTCAGATTCGCGCCCGTATTTTTCGGCATATTCTTTATGAAGATGGCGGCGCAGAATACGAGCCCGAGAATCAAGATTGCCGCTTCCATAGCCTCGCAGGGTCTTCTCGGCTCATCAATCGCGGTGCTCGCCTTCAGGCTCTGGCTTATGTTATTCCGCTCCGCCTTTGTCGTCACCGAGACAACGCTTTATCTCATATTCCTTGTAATCTTCTCGGTATGCCTTGCGATAACGGCCTTTGTTGTGAGAATTATCCTCACAAAGAAATACGGCGGCACAAGCGATTATTCAAAGCAGACATTCTTTGAGAAATTCTTCCTGCCTTATGTGCCCCTCTACGCTGCGGCGCAGACGGGCTACAAGAAGAAAAAAGCAAACGCCGTTTTGCCGGTCAATTTCATTTATATCCTGAACGCGGTGATAATCGCGCTGAACATTGTTTATTTTAAGGAAACAGGCTTCTACAGCGCCGTTTCCGCGCTGTGGGTAATCACGTGGCTTTTCCTCATTCTCGCGACAGTCTGCTTCCTCAAGCGCATACCTCTTCGGCTCCCGAAGGCGGAGGAAGAGGAACCGGTCTTTTCGGATGAAACCGAAGAAGATGTTCCCGCAGAAACAGAAGAAGAAACCGGTGAAATAACCGAAGAAGACGAAGAAAAAACGGATAATAACGAAAGCTGAAAAATTAAGACCGCCCTCGGGCGGTCTTTTTTGATTATTCTTTTTCTTCGGTTTCCGCGGTTTCTTCCGCCGGAACTTCCGGAGCTTCGGCAGGAGTTTCCTCTGCTTTTTCCTTTTCGTGCTTTGCCTCTTCGGCGTTCTTTTTCCTGCGCCTGAATTTAGTGAATCTCTCCTGCGGGCTCTCTTTCTTTGCTTCCTCGGTGTTTGCCTCCGCAACATCAAAGACGGGGATGTCCACCTTGCTGCCGAGGAAAATCGGATTTTCAGCCGAGAAAATATCTATAGCGCGGTTAAGCACGGCAAAATATACTTCCTTCTGGTTTCCGCCGAATTCACCGTCAAGGGTCCAGGGGATTTCCTTGTCAAAAGAGATTCTCACAGTTGAAGACTTGAAGTATATTATCTTTTCGCCGTCGTACTGTCTGTGGCGGATTTTGTTGAGAAGGCCGAAGCTCTCGAGGGGGCTCTTGAGACCTCTTACGAGGAGCACCTCAAACTTACCGTCATCAAGCTTTACGTCGTTTCTGTCAAACTTGAATATGCCGCCGACCGATGTGGAGTTTGAAATCGCTCCGAAATAAAAATCGTCTTCCATCACCTGGTCATCATATTCAATGCGCGCGTGAATGGGCTTTAAACTCCTGAGGAGCGGGACTATCTGAATAACAAAACCGTTTATTACGTAAGCGGCGTGACCGAGAACGTTTTTCATCTTCTGCGGCGTGTTGTATGACAGAGATGTTGCCGCGCCGAATGAAGCGACATAAGCAAAAAACCTGTTGTTGAAAAGGCCGATATCGTAAGCGTTTTTGTGACCGTCGATGATTGTGTCCGTTGCCTTTGCTATGTCGCCTACGGGCAGGCCTATGGTGCTCGCAAGATCGTTTGTTGAGCCCGCGGGAATGTAGCCGATAGGCACTCTGCGGGGCAGCTTCATAACGCCGTTTATCGTTTCGTTGAATGTGCCGTCGCCGCCGCAGCAGACAACCATATCATTGTCGCCGATATATTTTTCAACAATGTTTGTGGCGTCGCCCTGGCAGGTCGTGGTTTTTACATCAAAATCATAGTCCGCATCGGAAAACTTCTCAACGATGTCGAATGTGCCTGACCTCGTTTTGTTTTTTCCCGCGGTCGGATTAACTATTAAAAGTGCTTTCTTTTTTGCCATAAATAATACCTCATTTTTGGAATGCGCAAAGATATCGTGCTCAAAATAGTACCATAATAGAATAATTTATTCAATATAAAAGTGTTAATAAGCAATTAGACACATTTGCGGGTATGCACAATAAAATTTATGTTGTGTAATTGCCGTTTTTGGTATAAAATGGTAGCGGTGAATGAGATGAAAGAATTATTAAAGAGAATAATTTCCCCTGCCGGACGCAGGGCGATACTGAAATTTCTCAACAGATTCTGGGTGGATTTCTGCTCAAAACTGCCCGTAAAAAACAGAGTCTGTTTTTACACAATCAGGGAAAACGGCGCCCTGCTCGACAACGCCGGCGCCCTTTATGACGCGCTCGGATGCAAAAAGGTGATTTTTGCCGCGAAGCTGCCTCACTCAAACCTTCAGAAGGCGAAGGCGTATCGCACACTTATGACCTCAAAGGTGATTGTAACGGACGATTACTGCCGGTATATGCGCGTGATAAAGCTGAAAGAAAATCAGTTTCTTATGCAGATATGGCACGGCTGCGGCGCTTTCAAGAAGTTTGCGCTTGACGCGAAAACAGACATATCCCCCGTGCAGGACAGAAAGTCGCACACGCAGTACAGCGCGGTCGCGGTGACAAGCGAATATGCGCGCAGGGTGTTTGCGGGCGCCTTCGGCATTGACGAAAAAATCTGCATAGCCACGGGCCTGCCCAAAACAGATATAATCATAAACAGCCGTGAAAAGCTCCGTGAGGAATTCTTTGCATCCCATCCGTCCCTCAGAGGCAAAACAATCTATCTTTACTGCCCCACCTTCCGCGAAAAAGACGGCATAAAATGCGTTTACGACCCGGGCATTGATTTTGACGCGCTTTCGGAAAACCTGAATGACGACGAAATATTCATCATAAGCCGTCACCCCCTCGCGGATTATAAATTCACCGGTAAAGATTACCCGAATATAAAGGATATGACCGAGTGCTCAACTCTCTCGCTCGTGAGCGCCGCGGATGTTGTGATAACGGATTATTCCTCCGTAGCGCACGACGCGACCCTGTGCGGAAAACCAATGGTGTTTTACTGCCCGGATGTTTCGGAATATGAGAGAGGTTTTTACATCAGATTTCCCGATGACCTGCCCGGAGAAATGACGGAAAAGCCCGAAGAGCTTCTCACGCTCATAAGACAGGCAAAAGAAAAGCCGCCCCTTGACAGAATCGAAAGATTCCGCCTTGAGCAGCTCGGCGCGTGTGACGGCAAGTCAACCGAAAGGCTCGCGGATATTATCCGCGCTCACCTTTAAGCACAAAATCCGCCACGCGTTTTGTATTAAGACAATCCGTATAATCAAAATTGAAATCTCTGAAGCGTTCGAGTTTATCGCCGCTCCGGGGATTATTTATTGCGTTTATAACGCCCTCAAAATCTCTGACGATTTCGCCGGGCACATAGTCCTCGTATCCGAAACAGAATGAGCGCTCATCCCTGTATTTCTCAAGGTCATAGGCATAAAAAACACAGGGCTTTCCGAGAAGAGCAAAATCCATGCATACGGAGGAATAATCCGTCACGAGCACATCGCAGATGAGAGTGAGGTCGGAAATATCAAGGTCCGTCACGTCAATGGTGTGCGGCGCTTTCTCGCCCGAATTTACCTGCGGATGAAGCTTCACAAGCAGGGCGTATCCGTTCCCGAGTTCCTCTTCAAACTTTTTGCCGTCGATGTGATTTAAAATTCCGCCGTCATCCTGCGGATTGTCCCTGAATGTAGGGGCGTAAAGCACAAGCTTTTTACCCCTTGTTTCGGGGTAAAGGGCGTAAAACTTTTCGAGGATTTCCTCCCTGTTTTTGCAGGAGAGAAGGCGGTCAATCCGGGGCGATCCGAGTGCGGCGACCCTGCCGATATCGGTGCCGAAAGCCCCGGCGTAAACCTCACGCACATTTTCGGATGTGCAGATAACCCAGGTGAGCTTTTTGCCGATTTTTTCTTCGCGCTGCCTGATTTCATCACTGAGGTCTGTCATAAGGCCGAATTTTTTAAAAGCGCCCTCACCATGCCAGAGCTGTGTGATAACCGTTCCGGGCGAAAAATTCAGCGATGCCATCGGCATAAAGTTATCGTTAAGGAATATATACTTTGATCTCGCGAGTTTTGCGGGGGCAAAGAGCAAAAAAGCGATTTTCGCCTTAAGGCCCGAGGGAGAGGATGAAACAAAAACCGTTTCATAGCCGCCGAGCGCGTCAATGTAGGACGCGAGCGCGGCAAGCGAATCGTGCCCGCCTCCCTTATGGGGGGCGAGGAATGTGACACGGTTTTTCCTGACGGGGAAAATCCTGCATATATTAAAGTTTAAGGCAAACAGAAAATACAGCAGTTTTTTCATTTTTTCATCCTTCAGTGACTTTTAAGATAGGTTTCGGCCGCTTTTTTCAGCAAAGCGCAGGGCATAAACGGCGCCTTGCTTTTGAGCAAAAGCACAGCCCTGAGCATACGCGGGTCAAGCTTTTCATTTCCCTTGAAGCTTATCTCAACAGGCGCTTTCGCCTTTCCGTGATTAACGTTTTCAAAAGAATCAAAGCTTCCGGCGTTGTTTGTCACAAGCTCAAAGAGAGGCATCGTCTGGCTGTAAAGCGAGAGCAGAAATTCTTCCGTCGGCCTGTCCGCCGAAACAGAGATTTTCGGGTTTGCGGCGACCTTTTCCCGCGAGAATACGGGTTCGCCTATATCGGCATCGTACTCCCTGAGCCTCTGAACGCTTTCGGGCGAGAGAATCGCTTTGTATTTGTTATATCCGCTTTCAAGCGTTTTAAGTATTCCGTCATCCGCCTGCCACAGCCGTCTGTAAAACTCGTTTGTCACCGTGCGGCAGATTTTAAGGCGCATTTCCTCAATAAGCTCATTGCTTTCAAGTTCGTCGAGAATAAGCCCGCAGGATTTGAAGAAATCATCAACAAGCGAGGGCTTCATCGTCTGCGTGACGCTCGCTTTTTCACACGGGTCCTGTCTTCTGTAGCGGCATTCACCGCCGTAAACACCCATTACCTTCGCCTTGTTTCTCATAAGGAATCGTACCCAGAAAACGCCGTCCTCGCAGTAGGCGGTGGGAGGAAACAGCGCGCCCGAGTCAAGCACCGCCCGCCTTCTGAAGCATTTGTTGCCTATAAGAAAAGTCCAGAGAAGGCGCTTGTCATCATAAGAAATGCTTTCCTCTTTCGCGAGCTCCTGCGTCACGGGGTTATACTCGCTGCCGCCGAAGCCGAATCTCGAAAGGCGGAAAACGGCGCAGTCCGCTCCCGTTTTCCCGAGTGAATCATAAACGCTCTCAAGCGTATTTTCCGTGATGAGGTCGTCCGCGTCAAGGAACAGCACATATTTGCCTCTCGCTTTTTCGAGCCCCGCGTTTCTCGCGGACGAAACGCCGCCGTTTTCTTTATTTACCGGGAAAATGTTGCTGTGTTTTCCGGCGTATTCCGCGATTATCTCCGCGGTTTTGTCGGTTGATCCGTCGTTAACGGGGATTATTTCCGTTTCATTATGAATGCTCTGCCCGAGAAGACAATCAAGAGTCCCGGGCAGAGTATTTTCACTGTTATATGCGGGCACAATAACGGAAACCTTGTATTCCATGGTTATTTCTCCCACTTGATGATTGTTTTGCCGAAGCTGCGGCTGATATCCGAGGCAAATGCCTTGTGAATATCCGCGATTGACCTCACGGACACAACCTCACCCACAAGGTTTTCGAGGTACGCGATTGCGTTGGGATTCGCGGAAAGAATCTGCATTGTCCTCTCAAAATCGGCTACTCCGCTTCTTGATGAGCCAAAAAGGTTAAGACCCTTTTCGAGCACCATTCTTGTATTGATGCCCACCGGGCTTTCGGAAACACCCATAAGGCCGATTGAGCCCTCGGGGTTAATGTGGTCTATAATCTGCGCAACAGCGTATCTCGACGCTTCGCCGCCGACACATTCAAAAGCGTGGTCAACCATAAGATCCGCAGGCACATTGTCAACATGAAATGTGCCGTCGGCAAATGAGAAATAGGCGAGCTTTTCATAGACCGTGCCGAAAACATAGAGCTTTGAATCCGGGTAAACCGCCTTTAAAATGAGGGCGGTTATGAATCCCACATTGCCGTCGCCCCATACACCGATGGCATTTTTGCGGCTGTGTGAGAATTTATCAAACCTTGAAACCGCGTGCACGGCAACGCTTATAAGCTCCGCGAATGCGGCGATTTTAAGGTCGACTCCCTCCGGCACTCTCACGAGTCTGCCGGGGTCAATGTCAATATAATCCCTGAGGAAGCCGTCATATCCGCTTGAGCAGAAATGGCTTGTCAGGCGGTAGTTTTCGGCTATTACGTCATCATCCTCGGTGGGGGTATTGGGCACGGGCACAACGATTTCGCCGGGTTTGAAATTGCCCGTCGGGTCAAATTCCACCTTTGCCACGCACTCGTGTATAAGCGCCATAGGCAGCTTCGCCTTAAGCGCCTCTTTGCTTCTGTTACCCAGATAATAGCGCTGGTCCGCCTTGCACACGGACATATACAGCGGGCGCAGAAGCACGCTGTTTTTAATGTCCGGCACGGTGCAGGCAACGTCAATTATGCCGGGGCTTGTAAGCCTGTAAACCTGATTAATCATCGCTGTCCTTGCCTTTCAGAAGGGTGTAGGCAACCTTCATATCATAGGGGTAGGTGATTTTTATGTTGAATACTTCACCTTCGACCATATAGACGGGCTTGTCCTTTATGGTGAATATCTTGCACGCGTCGGTGAGTATGTCTTTTTCGTCGTCTGTAAGCGATTCGATAACGCTCTCAAGGAGCTTTAAGCGGAAGGTCTGAGGGGTCTGACCCTGATACATATTCTTCCTCTCGGGGATGGAGGAGATTATTTTGCCGTCCTTGCTCTCAACGATTGTGTCCGTCGCAGGAATCACAGTGTCCGCCGCGCCGTATTCTATTGCGGCGTCAATGTTTTCGTCAATGATGCGGTGAGTGAGGAAGGGGCGCACAGCGTCGTGAGTGACGATGATTGTATCCTCATCCGTTTCATAGTTGCTGTTTATGAATTCAATCGCGTTTTCGAGCGTGCCGTTTCTTGTTTTGCCGCCTTCAATTACGCTTATCTTCTTGCCTGCCGGCAGATTTGCCTCTATCAGGGATTTTGTGTGTGCAATCCAGGGCTTCGGGCAGAGCACGATTATCTCATCCACGCGGTCGTTGACAAAGAATTTTTCAACCGTGTGAATGATTACTGGCTTGCCGCCCAGGTCAAGATATTGTTTCGGTGTGTTGATGTTGCCCATGCGGCTGCCTACGCCGCCTGCAAAAATAGCTGCAAATACCATGATTTACTTCACCTTTCCGCTGTTAACCATTTCTTCGTACTGCGCGCAGATTTCCTCCGCGGTGCCCTGCGCGATGATTTTGCCGTGGTCCAGAATAATCGCTTTGTTGCAGATAGCGAGCACCTGGCTCGTTGAGTGAGACACAAACAAAACCGTGATGCCCTTTTCAAACATTGAGCGGATTTTATTTTCGCTCTTCTTTCTGAATTTCGCGTCGCCGACCGACAGCACTTCGTCCAGGATGAGGATGTCCGGATCAACCGCAGACGCGATTGCGAAACCGAGACGGGCCTTCATACCGGATGAATAGTTTTTGACGGGCACGTCAATAAAATCCTTAAGCTCCGAAAATGCCACTATCTCGTCATATCTCTCCTCGATATATTTGCGGGAGTAGCCCATTGTGGCGCCGTATAGATAGATATTTTCCTTGCCCGAGTAATTAAGGTCAAAACCCGCGCCCAGCTCAAGCATAGGCGCAATCACGCCGTATGTTTTAACCGTGCCTTTTGTGGGCTTCATAACGCCGGAAATAACTTTCAGCAGAGTGGATTTGCCCGCGCCGTTAAAGCCGAGTATTCCCACTCTGTCGCCCTTTTCAACTGTCAGGTTAATATCCTGCAGGGCCCAGAATTCGGTGAAATGAAGCTTGCGGGTGATAAGTTTTATGAAATATTCCTTCAGGTTGTCGATTTTTTCTTTGTTGAGGTTGAACATCATGCTCATATTCTCGACAACTATTGCGGGTTTGCTCATAGTTTTTACCCTTTCTCTTACAGATGAAGGATGAATTTATCCTGCTTCCTGTAGAACAGCACCACGCCGATAAGCACCGTTGCCAGCGCGAAACCGAGCGAGTAAAGCAGGTGATTTATCGAGAACATTCGTCCGTAAAGCACACAGCACCTGAACATCTCCGTGATTGAGTAAAGCGGATTTGCCTTGATGAAGGTGAGAAAAAATGTATTCGTCATCTTCAGGGAGCTGAGCTTGTAGAATATCGGGGTCAGGTAGAAAAGAAGCAGGCAGAACACCTCATAGAGGTAGTCAACATCCTTGAAAAACACGTCAAGCGTGCTGAGGATAAGCCCTACGCCGACCGCGAGAATCATAAGTATGATAATCGGCACGGGCGCAAGGAACATATAGCCCGTGATGTGCGGCGGATTTTTGCCCGTTGCCACAAAGAAAACTATGAAGCAGACAAGCACCGAGAGCGAAATGCAGAAGGTGACAAAGTTTGCCAGCACATTTGCCACGGGGTAAATGTATTTCGGCACATACACCTTCTTTATGACCGACGCGCTGTTTCTGATTGAGCGCATCGCCCTCTTTGTGCTCTGCGAATAAAACTCATAGAGCAGTCTGCCGCAAAGCAGGTAAATAGGATAATTTACGATGTCCTTGTTTGATTTTCCGAAAACATTGCCGAAAATGATAACAAGGATAATCGTTGTCATCAGCGGCTGCAGGAAGGTCCAGAACATTCCGAGCACGCTGTCTCTGTACTGAAGCTTGATGTTTTTGCGGATTATCTCATACATCAGGTTTCTGTACTTGTAAAAATTCTTGAGATATTTCATGAAATTCCTCTCTACTTTGATGACAGACCCCACTTGGCGTAATACTTGAGCATAGAGCTGATCTGCACCATTTTAAGCCTGAAATTCTTTTTTGAGTCTCTGCCCCACTCGTGGTAAACGGTGGCGTAGGGGTAATACATCACCTTGCTCACCCGGTTTACCTTTCGGGTAAGGTCGCAGTCCTCAAAATACATAAAGTATCTTTCGTCAAATCCGCCGAGCTCCTTAAACAGAGATGTGCGGATAAACATAAAGCAGCCGGTGGCATTCTGTATCTGCACGGGTACCGACATATCGCAATCCAGCATCGCGTAATCCGAAAGCACCTTGCCCGGCTTTTTGCCCCTCATCCTGCTCGCTATGAGATAATGCGGCAGAGGTATCTTTTTGCCGAGTATCTGCGGCCTGCCGTCGGGGAAAAGAATCCGCGGTGAAAGCATTCCGCAATCTTCGTGATTGTCAAGATATTTCGCCATATCATTGAAAATATCATCTCTGATGATAACATCGGGGTTGATTATCACATGATAGTCGGAATCAAGCTTATCAAGAATATAGTTGTGACCCGCTCCGAAACCGATATTTCTGTTCGTTTCGATAACGACAACTTCAGGATATTTTTCCCTGATGTGCGAGGGCGTGCCGTCGGTTGAGCCGTTGTCAACCGCGTAGAGCGTGAAATCGCATTTCGCGTGCTCAAGCACCGTGCTTATCGCCTTGTCGATAGTGCGCATATTGTTGTATGTCACTATACAGCCGGTAATCTTTCTTTCCATCTGTCACTAATCCTTTCTGCGGCCCGCGCGGGCAAGAGAGGCGATGATAACCGCCCTCCACCTGATTTTGCTCGCGAGGGAGGTTTTGCCTCCCGTCACGTTGCCGCCGTGCCGGCGCCACAGTATCAGCGGGGTATCAATGAGCTTCACGCGGTATCCCTTTTTCATAGCGATAAGCGCAATCCACCAGTCGTGCATAGGCACATTTTCGGGGAAGGGCAGAGCGCATTCGAGCACGGGCCTTGTGAAAGCCATACAGCACCCCACAAAGGAGTTTTTGATTATGTTTTTCGCGAATGAGCCGTTTGAGCCGTGCGTTCTGAAATATGACTCATCCGTGATGTTCAGGTTTTCATCCGTTACGCTTGCGTCGTGCAGCACAAGGTCGCATCCGCTTTGAACGGCGGCGGTCACCGTGTCAACCTTGCCGGGAAGCCACACATCGTCCTGATCGCACAGGAAGATTATATCGCCGCGCGCCTTGCGAAGAGCGTTTTCAAAATTTTTGACAACGCCCTTGCCCTCTCCCACGGTGTATATGATTCTGCTGTCGCCGAGAGACAGGACAGCGTCTTTCGTTTTGCCTGCGGGGTTGTCATCCGACACAATCACCTCGTCGTTTTCGCCGAGCTGTGAAAGCACGGAGGAGAGCTGCTCGCAAATGTATTTCTCGCCGTTATAAGCGGCAAGAACAACGGAAATTTTCATATCAGTCAAGGCTCTTCATGGTGGGGAAGAGGATAACATCTCTTATTGCCTGAGAGTCGGTAAGGAGCATGCACATTCTGTCAATGCCGTAACCGATGCCGCCTGTCGGGGGCATGCCGTACTCAAGCGCCATAAGGAAGTCCTCGTCCGTTGTGTTCGCCTCGTCGTCGCCGAGTGAGAGCATAAGCTCCTGCGCCTTGAATCTCTCTCTCTGGTCGATGGGGTCGTTGAGCTCGGAATAGGCGTTTGCCATTTCCCAGCCGTTCATGAAGAACTCAAAACGCTCAACATAATCGGGGTTGTCCGGTTTTTTCTTGGTAAGGGGTGAAATCTCGATGGGATGATCCATTATGAAAGTGGGCTGAATAAGGTGCTCCTCAACAAACTCCTCAAAGAAAAGGTTGAGAATATCGCCCTTGCCGTGGCGTTTTTCATATTCCACGTGCTTTTCATCCGCGAGCTTTCTCGCGTCCTCGAGAGTTTTCACATCGTTCCAGTCGATGCCGGTATATTTCTTGACCGCGTCAATCATCGTCAGGCGCTCGAAAGGCTTGCCGAGATCCATCTCGACGCCGTTGTAGGAGATGAGCGTTGAGCCCACAACCGTCTGAGCGAGGTGGCGGTAAAGGTTTTCGGTAAGATCCATCATGCCGTGATAATCGGTGTAAGCCTGATAGAGCTCCATAAGTGTGAACTCGGGGTTGTGTCTTGTGTCAACGCCCTCGTTTCTGAACACTCTGCCGATTTCGTACACTCTCTCCATACCGCCGACAATAAGGCGCTTGAGGTAAAGCTCAAGTGAGATGCGAAGCTTAACATCCTCGTTGAGGGCGTTGAAATGAGTTTCAAAAGGTCTTGCGCTCGCGCCGCCCGCGTTGGGAACAAGCACGGGAGTTTCAACCTCGATAAAGCCCTGCGCATCAAGGTAGTTTCTGATTTCCCTGAGTATCGCGGAGCGCTTGTAAAATGTGTCTTTAACCTCGGGATTCATAATAAGGTCGAGGTAACGCCTTCTGTAACGGGTGTCAACATCCGTAAGGCCGTGGAATTTTTCGGGAAGGGGCAGAAGTGACTTTGACAGCAGGCGGATGCCTTTCGCGTGCACGGAGATTTCACCGCGCCTCGTTCTGAAAACAAAGCCCTTAACTTCAATAATGTCGCCTATATCCCACTTTTTGAAATCGGCAAAAACATCCTCGCCCACGTCGTCTATACGCACGTAGCACTGGATTCTGCCGTTTTTGTCTCTGACGTCAATGAAATTCGCTTTGCCCATATCGCGGCGGCTCATCATTCTGCCGCAGATGCTCACATCCGTGTTTTCAAGCTCTTCAAAACGCTCGACTATCTCATCGGTGTGAATGGTCTGGCAGGCGCTTGTTATCACAAACGGATCCTTGCCGGCGGCCTGCAGGGCCTCCAGCTTTTCAACTCTTATCTGCCTGAGAGAGTTGACGTCCTGTATTTCTTCCTCATTTTCGGGAACGTTTACGATTTCTTCGGCCATGGGAGTCTCCTTTATTTCTTGTTGTATTCCGTTGAAAGCACTTTCATCGTGGCAATCTCGCCCGAGGGGAGAGTAACCTTGATTTTGTCACCGGCCTTTTTGCCGATGAGAGCGGCGCCTACGGGAGAATCGTCGGTGATTGAAATGATGTCGTCATCGTCACTTGTGCTGCCGATGATAACCTTGACGATTTCGCCGTTATCGTCAACCTCGACTATTGAACCGATGTGTACAACGCCCTTCTTGAACTTTTCGTCGTCAACAACCAGTACGGTGTCTATCTCTTTTTCGAGCTGTGCAATCTGCTCCTCAAGCTTCGCCTGGTCGTTTCTCGCTTCATCATATTCCGCGTTTTCGGAAAGGTCGCCGTGAGAACGGGCTTCCTGAAGCTTCTGAGCTATTTCCTCTCTGCCCTCTTTTTTGAGTCTTTCGAGCTCTTTCATCTTTCTTTCGAACTCGGTTCTGGTAATCTGCTTTGCCATGTGCGCATCTCCTTAATATGATAATATAATAATTATATGCGTAATTAGCCATATTATAAGTTATTTTTTAAAAAAAGTCAAGATTGAGCGGAGCGGCTCATCTCCCGGGGCGCAAAAGCAAAAAGACAGGCCGCGTACGGTCTGTCTCATTCAAATACAAGTTCTTTTTCTTTTTCTGTCATCTCGCGGCATTCGCCGGGAGCCAGGCTTTCGTCAAGGCATAATGCTCCGGCGCTGATACGCCTGAGTTTTTCCACGTGATTGCCCGTCGCTGCGAACATCCGCTTCACCTGATGGTACTTTCCCTCGCTGATTGTTATCTCCGCGAGAAAAACGCCGTCCTCTGTAAAGGCATTTACCTTTGCAGGCAGACATTCCGTGCCGTCTTCAAGCACAATTCCGCGCTCCAGAAGCTCAATTTCCGCGCTTCCCGGCTCTCTCGCGAGAGTCGCGACATAAGTTTTGCTCACGTGATGCGCCGGGCTCATTAATTTGTGAGCGTAAGCGCCGTCATCTGTTATAATTAATAGTCCCGTGGTGTCTCTGTCAAGCCGCCCGCAGGGGAAAAGAGACCTGCGGCGAAGCTCGGGCGGCACCAGGTCAATCACCGTTTTTTTGGCAGAATCGGTCGTTGCGGAGATAACTCCCTCGGGTTTATTCATCATAATGTAAATATGGTCCCGTAGTGTAAAGCTATATCCCTTTACATTCACCTCATCATGCTCGGTGTCAACAAGCTCTTCGGCGCGCAGAACGGTCTTTCCGTTAACGGAAACGTCGCCGTTTTTAATCAGCTGCCGCGCCTCTTTCCTTGAGAGGTTGCAGTTGAGAGCGATTAACTTGTCAATCCTTTTCATCGGTGTCATATCGTTCTCCGTAAAACAAAACGGGGGATTTTGCTCCCCCGTTAAGGTTATTGTTTTTTCTTAAAATTACGCAAGCTCAGCAAAGTACTTGATTGTACGAACCATCTG
>DBWO01000052.1:3250-3626 GCA_002309055.1 Ruminococcaceae bacterium UBA1236 | reverse complement strand
TCATACCATGAAACAACCTGAACCTCATAGAGGTCATCGGCTATCTGGCAAACCATAGTCTGGGTTGCGTCAAAGAGTGAACCGAACTTCATGCCGATAACGTCGCTGGAAACGATGGGATCCTCATTGTAGCCGTAGCTCTCGCTTGCAGCAGCTTTCATAGCGGCATTGATGCCTTCCTTGGTTACGTCCGCGCCCTTAACAACAGCGGTAAGGATGGTGGTTGAACCGGTGGGAACGGGAACTCTCTGTGCGGAGCCGATGAGTTTGCCGTTGAGCTCGGGGATAACAAGGCCGATTGCCTTTGCAGCGCCTGTTGAGTTGGGAACGATGTTTGCAGCGCCTGCGCGTGCTCTTCTGAGGTCGCCCTTTCTGT
>DBWO01000052.1:2786-3240 GCA_002309055.1 Ruminococcaceae bacterium UBA1236 | reverse complement strand
ATCTGGTCGCCTGTGTAAGCGTGAATAGTGCTCATGATACCGCTCTGAATGGGAGCGTAATCGTTAAGAGCCTTTGCCATGGGAGCAAGGCAGTTGGTGGTGCAGGAAGCAGCGGAGATAATCTGATCGTCTGCGGTGAGGGTGTTCTCGTTAACTGAGAAAACGATGGTCTTGAGATCGTTGCCTGCGGGAGCGGAGATAACAACCTTCTTAGCGCCTGCGTTTATGTGAGCCATGCTCTTATCCTTGGAGCAGTAGAAACCTGTGCACTCAAGCACAACGTCAACACCAAGCTCGCCCCAGGGGCAGTTGTTAGCGTCGGTAATTGCATAAATCTTAAGGGTCTTGCCGTCTACGGTGATGGTGCCTGCTTCGTCGTCTGCGGAAACGGTGTGAAGGCCTTCGCCTATCTTGCCGCAGTAGCCGCCCTGAGCGGTATCGTACTTGAGAAGGT
>DBWO01000052.1:1119-2755 GCA_002309055.1 Ruminococcaceae bacterium UBA1236 | reverse complement strand
GCGTCAAACATCTGACGGAAAGCGAGACGGCCGATGCGGCCGAAACCGTTGATTGCAACTTTAACTGACATGTGATTTACCTCCAAAGTAAATTATTATTTTTTTAACCATACTCATTTTATCATTTTTATACAAATTTGCAAGATATTTTTGTGTAAAAAACAAAATTCGGTAATTGAAACAAAACAAAACGCCCAAACAGCCCCAAATCTGCCGAAAATGACACGAAAGATAATGAAAAACACCCTGTTCTTTATTTTTCTATTTCCTTGACAAAGCGGCGGCATTTCAATATAATTGAATGTACAACAAAAACAATCATCAGGAGGTAAACAAAATGAAAAAGTATTATTGCCCCGTATGCGGTTATGAAAGTGACGAGCCCATCGAGAAGTGCCCCATCTGCGGCGCCAAGATGGCTGTAAGAGAAGAAGACGCAGGCATGACCTGGGCAGCCGAGCACGTTGTGGGCGTTGCCAAAGGCGTTGACGCAGAAATTCTTCAGGGTCTCCGCGACAATTTCAACGGTGAATGCTCGGAGGTAGGTATGTATCTCGCTATGGCGAGAGTCGCCTTCAGAGAAGGCTACCCCGAAATCGGCCTTTACTGGGAAAAAGCCGCTTATGAAGAGGCAGAGCACGCCGCAAAGTTTGCGGAGCTCCTCGGCGAAGTTATCACCGACTCCACCAAGAAGAATCTTGAGATGAGAGTTGCCGCAGAAAACGGCGCAACCGCAGGCAAAACCGAGCTTGCCAAGAAGGCGAAGGAACTCGGCCTTGACGCTATCCATGACACCGTTCACGAAATGGCGCGCGACGAAGCCAGACACGGCAAGGCGTTCGCAGGCCTGCTTGAGAGATACTTCGGTTAAGCATCCGGCGAATAAACAGCGAAAAACAAACAGAAAAAACCATTTAAAGGCTGCAGGCGTTGAGCTTGCAGCCTTCACTTTTTCATGCAGTAATCCTCATAAGGATTTTTTATGTTTTCTGTTTTCGGCGCTTTTTCGCACTCGCCGTATCCCGATACTGTCTTTGTGCGAAGAAAGCGCCGTTTTCATCTGTTTCTTCATCCGGATGCACTGCCCCGGATTAAAATCCATCAGACCTGCGGCGAATAAACAGCGAAAAACAAACAGAAAAAAACATTTAAAGGCTGCAGGCGTTGAGTTTGCAGCCTTCACTTTTTCATGCAGTAATCCTCATAAGGATTTTTTATGTTTTCTGTTTTCGGAACTTCTCATATTTGTAAAAACCAGACGTACAGCAAAAGCGGCAGGGCGCGAGGCACTGCCGCTTGTTTACCGCTTATAATGGTCTGAACTCTTATTTAAAAATCGAGAAAATACCTGCGCCGTAGTATGCGTCATAAATCCACGTAAACGCGGGCATTATCAGATTGAAGCACCTGACAAACGGGAACGCGAGATAATCGGGCAGCATATCCGCAAACGAAGCGGGGTTCGGCGCAACGGTCTTTTCGCGCTCTTCGCCGAAGAGGCCCTCGGGAACGCTTGTGATAAAGGCGTCCGGCTTTTCAATGCCGAGAGCATAAAGAGCGATTGCCGATACATCGCGGTTATGCGCGCTGCCTGCGATTTTGCCTTTGTTCACGGTTTTACCGGCTACGGCGAGAA
>DBWO01000052.1:618-1051 GCA_002309055.1 Ruminococcaceae bacterium UBA1236 | reverse complement strand
CCTTTCGCCTCTATGGCGTCATAGATTCTGCCGAGGTTGCCGTCCATTTTTTCGACTGCCTCATAGTATTCGTCGCTGAAACCGCCGTAAGTGTGCGCGGCGTGATCAACATCGTCCAGCTGAACAAACATAAGCTCGGGCACTCTGCCGATTGTCACGTTATGAATAACCTCGTCAACAACGAGAACATCGGTGAAACGATTCACCTTTTTAACATTAATGTCATTCTCAATGATGCCGTAGTTGATGTTTGGCCAGTGATTGATAGAAACGAGCTTTGCGTCGGGCATCGCCTGACGGGCATAGTAGAATATGCTGTGGTATTTATCCGCCGATGTGTGGGGAGTATCTCCTGTCGTGTCGTTTGTCATGCCGTGTGTTTCATAGTCAACGCCCAGCAGGATTGAGCCCCAGTTCTGCGCGCTGGTGGTGA
>DBWO01000052.1:0-575 GCA_002309055.1 Ruminococcaceae bacterium UBA1236 | reverse complement strand
GTCGGCAAAAATGCGGTCAAAATTGGGCGAATCCACCTTTTCAAACGCCGCTCCCGCGCCGTCAACGCCGATTATAAACACGTGCTCGTATGCGCCGAAGCTGTCCTGCGCCTTTGCCGCGAATGCCGGAGCCGCCATGGCAAAAACGAGCACAGCGGAAATAATAATTGCGAATATTTTTTTCATAACAACCTCTCCTGTCACTTAAGTTTATACATCGATTATATCCCATCCCGCCGCCAAAATCAACACGATTTTGTTGCAGAATGGCTGTAATGGTGATAGAATTGTATTGTTATAAAGGAGCAAAGGCAAACCGGCAGCAACGGTGCTGCGGTAAATCTGCTCCGCGGGAAAAGGGGAAAAAATATGACACAGATTGTTTCTTTTATTACGGCACTCATTATGTTCCTGTGCCCCACTCTCAACGTGTCCGGCATTGAGGTGGACAAATCCAAATGGAACACAGACTACGACTATGTTTACGTTCACGGGCTGAGCGGCTGGGGAAGCTATGATTTTCAAAACAACTTCCTGCCTTACTGGGGTATGTTCGGCGGGGATATGACAAAGAA
>DBWO01000008.1 GCA_002309055.1 Ruminococcaceae bacterium UBA1236 | reverse complement strand
CCCTGCTTTATGAGCGGGCGCATACTTGTGCCGACATTGGTGAAAACCAGCCTGCCTTCTCTGTTGATTGTTTCTTCAAACGTTGTCATTTCATGCCCTCATACGCCGTTTCAGCGGCGGAAATATCCATATTGCACCCGAGCACATAAAGCCCTGCGCTGTCAAAAAGCCTTTCCGCGAGTTTCAGCACGGCGGCTGTTTTTGCCGCGTCCGCGGGGCGGTAAACACGGCTGATGAGCGAAGCGTAAACCTCTTTCGCGGTAACGGGTCTTATTGTGTTTTCAGCGGCGCGCTCAATGATGCAGATTGCTTTGAGCGGCGCGAATGTATTCTCTCCCCTGCTGTGCTTTCCGCGGTAAGGGGTGCCGTAAACCACGGGTTTTTCTCCGATTTTTATGAGAGGTTTATCGTCATTTATTATTGTGAGCCTGTCGCCGAAAAGCTCCTTCCAGAGCATAGCGTGAGTGCTCTTGCCCGTGCCCGAAGCGGCGGTGAAAAGATAAGCCTCGCCGTTGAGAGCGACCGCCGAGCCGTGAAACAAAATTGTGCCGTAACCGGCCAATTCATCCGCAATCTTGCGGTAAACCGCAAGGCTCTCAAGATAAGGCTCCGGATATTCGCGCGGCTGTCTGCCCCTGAGGCTGTCCTCCGCCGCCGAGCGTACTTTCTCGTTTTCTATGTCCGCCGGAGAGGTTGTAACGGAATAATCCGCTTCCTTTTCCGTGAGGTAATCGCGGCAGTAATCGTGCACGAATGAATAGATTGAATTAACGCAGACAACTCTGCCGGCAATTTCGTAATTACTGCTTATCATAGTTTTTCACTGCCTCTAATGTAGCTTTCAGCTGCCTTCTTTTGCCGAAAAGCACTCTTATTATTCTCCACACAACGCCCGCAGGATAGAGCAGAACGCTTTTCGCAGTAAACGGAACGGTCTGCGCCATCTGTTTCCTCGGCAGGAATATTATGTCGAGAATATATGAGAGCTTTGACTTATGCGCGAGCTCTTTTTCAACCCCCTGCTCCACCGAGCCGTAGGTGCCGGATGAGAGATAAGTGTCAACAAGCGCTTCTTCTTCCGGTGTGAAAGCGGGATAGGCAGAGCCTGAAAACAGCTTGAGCGCCAGATTTCTGCCGGTTTTCTCGTATTCACTTATGCCGAGCTCGGCGCTCTGCGTTTCTATATAATTCCAGTCAAGAGCCGGACCCTTTTCGCGGATGAAAATGAATCTGTCCGCAAGAGAGCGAAGGCCTGTGCCGTTGCGGGCATAGTGCTTATACTCGTGCGCGGTGATATAAAGATAAAAATCTTCATCACGGAAGCGGCGGGCAAAGCCCTCTTCCTTTTCGGCATTTTTGAGAACATCGTTATAGTATGGAGCAAACTCCACCCTGTCGGGGAAAAGCGCAGTGTGCATCTCAAAATTGAGCACGGGCTCTTTGATATAAGCGTCGTGATTTCCCCTGCCGTAAGTCTCGGCGGCATATCCCCTGCCGAGCATAATATCTTTGACCGGGGCTCGTTTCGACGGGTCGATAAGGATATCAACATCCGTCATTTCACGCATGCCGGGCAAGGGGTAATAATCCTTGAGCACACTGCCCTTCAGGGGCATATATTCAATGCCTTCCTCTTCAAAAACGGAGCAAATCTCTTTTCTTTCGTTATCGAGAAGGGCGATTTTTCTGATGGCGTTATTATACGCCGAAATAAAACTGCCGTCGGATATACCGGCGCGTTTAAGGGCAACACTCACGAGCGCCGCAAGGGAATTGCGCTTTGCGAGAACATAGAGCTCCCGCAAATCCGCGCGCGCGGCGATACCGCCGTCGGGCACGGTGCCGTTTAACCCGCAGCTGACAAGATATATCAGTGTTTTCCCTGTTTCGGTCATCAGTCGATTACCGCTCCTATACCGCGGAGTCTGCCTATAACGCCTTCGACATCCGCTTTTATCTTTGCCTCATCCTCATCGGGATATTTTGCCGAGAGAGCGCCTGCGATAAGATCCGCGTCCGAGCCCTCTTTTAGCATATCCGCGATGAAAGCGGCGGTTTCGTTAAGGTTTACAATACCGTTGAACGATGCGCCGCCGGAGGCAACGAGATAATGCTGACCCTTTGACTCATAGGTGAGAAATTCGGGACTTAATTTCATCTTTATCTCTCCTCAGGCTCTGTGCCACTTTACGCCCTGAGGAGTATCCTCAAGGATGATTCCCATATCTTTGAGTTCGTCTCTGATGCGGTCCGCCTCTGCCCAGTTTTTATCCTTGCGGGCCTGCGTTCTCGCCTCTATGAGAGCGTCTATTTCGCTGTCGCTCTTCTCCTCCTTGCGGTTATATACAAGGCCGAGCACATCCGTGAGAGTGTCAAACACCTTCGCGGCGTATTCAACGGTCTGTCTGCTCTCACCCTTGCCGAGAGCGAGGGTGTTGATATCCCTGACAAGATCAAACACTGCGGCAATGCCGTCGGCCGTGTTGAGGTCATCATCAAGGGCAGTGTTAAACTGCTCAATTCTCTTGTCAAGCTGTTCTTTAACACCGGCATTAAGCTCGCCGTCGGGAGCGTTTTTAAGCTCAAAATCAATATTGTCACGGCAGTTGTAAAGCCTTGTAAGAGCTGCTTTGCACTGCTCGATAATGTCAACGCTGTAGTTGATGGGGCTTCTGTAAGAAGATGAAATGAGAAGGTATCTTATCGGCTCATATCCGTATTTTTCCGCAACCTCTCTCACGGTGAAGAAATTGCCGAGCGACTTTGACATCTTGACATTGTCAACATTGATATAGCCGTTGTGCATCCAGTAATTTGCAAAGGGCTTGCCTGTGAAGCACTCGCTCTGCGCGATTTCGTTTTCGTGATGCGGGAAGATGAGGTCGAGACCGCCGCAGTGGATATCGATATTTTCGCCTAGATAGCGTATATTCATCGCCGAGCACTCGATATGCCAGCCGGGCCTGCCCTTGCCCCAGGGTGAATCCCAATAGGGTTCGCCGGGTTTAGCGCTCTTCCACAAAGCAAAATCCATGGGGTCTTTCTTTATGTCGCCCACCATAATTCTCGCGCCCGCCTCAAGATCCTCAAGCGGCTGATGAGAGAGCTTGCCGTATTGGGAAAAGGTCTTGGTGCTGAAATAAACATCGCCGTTAACCTCATAGGCGTGGCCGTTTTCAATAAGGCCGCTGACTATCTCGATAATCTTGTCAATGTTTTCGGTCGCTTTGGGATGAATGGTTGCGGGCTTGAAGTTAAGGCCCTTGGCGTCAACCCAGAACTCTTTTATGTATTTCTCACTGACAGTTTCATAATCGGTGCCCTCTTCGTTTGCGCGCTTAATGATTTTATCATCAATATCGGTAAAATTCTGCACGAAGGTTACATCGTAGCCCCTGTATTCAAGATATCTTCTGAGCACGTCAAAAACGCACAGAGGCCTTGCATTGCCGATATGGATGTAGTTATATACGGTGGGGCCGCAGGCGTAAATCTTCGCCTTACCCGGCTCTATAGGCACAAACTCCTGTTTTTCTCTTGTAAGTGTATTGAATATCTTCATTTTTCTTCTCCTTTTTCCTGCAGCTTTTTAAGCTCCTCAATTTCCGCCTCAAGGCGGTCGATTTCCTGCTGAACGGGGTCGGGAATATGAATCCAGTCAAGGTCGTCATATATTCTCTCGCCGTTTCGCTTGATTGTTTTGGCAGGTATGCCTGCGGCTGTTGAATTCGCGGGAACATCATTTATGACAACTGCTCCGGCGGCAATCTTTGTGTTGTCGCCTATGGTGACATTGCCGAGCACTTTCGCGCCCGTACCCACCATAACGCCGTTGCCGAGAGTAGGATGGCGCTTGCCCGTTTCTTTACCCGTACCGCCCAGGGTGACGCCCTGATAAAGAAGCACATCGTCGCCGATAATGGTTGTTTCGCCTATCACGACACCCGTGCCGTGATCGATGAAAAACCTTTTGCCTATCTGCGCGGCGGGGTGAATCTCTATGCCGGTTTTTCTCGAACATCTCTGTGAAATCCAGCGGGCTATGAACTTAAAGCCGTGCCTGTAAAAGAAATTCGCTTTTCTGTGAGATCTCACGGCCTTAAGGCCGGGGTAAAGAAACAGAATCTGCATTATGCTTGTCGCGGCGGGGTCTCTTGCCTTGACGCAAGCGATATCTTCTTTAATTTGTCTGAACATATATCCTCCGAAATAATAAACCTCCGCAGTCTCTATGACTACGGAGGCGTAATACGCGGTCCCACTCCTGTTTGTAACTCTGTGGTATAAACCCGGCTTTAACGCAGCCTTACGCGCAGAAATACACTCCCATGCGGGATTTCCTTCCGCGGGCCGCCGGACGCACTTCATACTCCGCCGCACAAGGAAGCTCTCAGCTTACTGCCTCCCTCTCTGATGCGCCGCATTGAATACTACTCTTCCCGGCCATTGCCTGATATTGCGGTTATTATAGTTTATTTATAATGAATTGTCAACCTTTTTTCAGCAGTCGAGATCCCTGCCGATGAGGTCATAGTCGTTTACGCCTATAACTCTCACGTTCACGAAATCGCCCGGCTCATATTTTTTGTCGGTTGTGAAGCTGATTGTGCCGTCTATTTCCGGCGCATCCATATAGGTTCTGCCTGAATAGCTGTCGGTGTAGCCGTCATAACTCTCAACGATAACACGGTAGTCTTTGCCGATTTTCTCCTCGTTTTTGAGGGTGACGATTTCAAGCTGATCGGCCATGATTATGTCGCCTCTGCGGCTCTTGACCTCGTCGTCAACCTGCTCATCCATATCGTAGGCGGGCGTACCCTCCTGCGGTGAGAATGAGAAACAGCCGAGGCGGTCAAACTCGATTTCATTAACGAACTCGGCGAGAGTTTCAAATTCATCCTCGCCCTCGCCCGGGAAACCGACCATAATTGTTGTACGTATCACGGCGTCGGGAAGCGCCGCGCGGATACGGGCGATTGTGTCCCTTATAAGGGCGCTGTCGCCGTGGCGGTTCATTCTTGCGAGCACTTTGTCGCTGGCGTGCTGCACGGGCAAATCTATATAGTGAAGTACTTTAGGCTGATTTTTCATAACCTCAAGCAGCTCGTCCGTAACCTTGTCGGGGTAGCAGTAAAGCAGGCGTATCCACTCAATGCCGTCAACCTCACAGATTCTGTTCAGAAGCTCGGGCAGCTTGTATTCGCCGTAAAGGTCTTTACCGTATGCGGTGGTGTCCTGCGCTATGAGGATGAGTTCCTTTGTGCCTGCAGCGGCAAGCTGACGCGTTTCCTCAACAAGCATATCCATCTCAACGCTTCTGTAATCGCCCCTTATGCCGGGGATTGCGCAGTAGGCGCACCTGTTTGAACAGCCGTCCGCGATTTTGAGATAGGCCCAGTATTCAGGTGTTGTCAGCAGCCTTTCGCCGCAGAGGGGAAGCTCCTCTTTTGAAGGAATATCAAGGATTCTCTCGCCTTTGAGTGTGCGTCTGACGACTTCGTCAATCCTGCCGATTGCGCCTATGCCGATAACGGCGTCAACCTCGGGCATCTCCTCAAAAATCTGCTCCTTGTATCTCTCGCTCAGACATCCGCTGACGATTATTTTGCCGACGATGCCGTCCTCTTTGAGCTGTGCCATTTCGAGGATATTTTCTATCGCCTCCTGCTTTGCCTCATCGATAAAGCCGCAGGTGTTCACAACAACGGCGTCAACGCCCTCGTAGCAATCCGCGATTTCAAATGAATTTCTGTCAAGGTTTGCGAGCATTCTTTCGGCATCAACCTGATTTTTGGGACAGCCGAGAGAAATCATACCCACTTTAATCATAAGGATTCATCCTCCTTTTCAACTCCCGCCCTGTCGAGGGCGGATTTGATATCGGACCAGCCGTAGCCGAGCCGTCTGAGCGCGGCAACGGTCTTTTTAATGCCTTTTTCATCACCGAGATAACGCCTGTATTTTGATGTCAGAAGCGTATCGAGCTCCTCGGACGGGTCACATTCGAGGGCATCCGCCGCCTCGGCGGCAAGCTCTCTCTCAACCCCTTTGGCAATAAGCTCCTGCTTTATTGCGGACCTGCTCATGTGCTTTGAAGAAAGCAACCTTTCGGCAAGATTCGCGGCGTATCTCGCGTCATTAACATAACCGTATTCCTCAAGTTTGTCAAGCGCCGCGGTGATATGCTCCCTGTCGCATCCCTTTCTTATGAGCTTTGACTGCAGGGTTTTGCGGCTGTTGTCGCCGTAAGAAAGAATACCGAGAGCCGCGATGAAAACGCTCCTTGAGCCGATATCGGAATAAAACTTTTCTTTTTCCTTTTCACCCTTGATTTCCGCTTTTCCGCACCAGGGGCAGGAATACCAGTATTCCCCGTCAACGGTGAACCTGTATTCCCCGTCAACGGAGATATGTACTTTATTGCGTTTTCCGGGTGAAGCGGAAATTTTCATTAATTATTCGTCCTCTTCAACAACTATGTCGAGCTTTGCTCTCGCGCCGGTCTTTGCCGCGGGCTTTTCGGGAGCGGCTTCGGGGGCGTTATCTTTCTTGTCGCCCTTCTTGGCATCCGCCTCATCCTTAATGGCGGCAAGCACTTTTTCTTCAACTTCTTTTGCGAACGCTTCGTCTGTAGCGAAGAGCTCCTTAACGGAATCCTTGCCCTGACCTATCTTTCTGCCGTCGTAGGAGAACCAGGAGCCGCTCTTCTGAATGATGTTGTATTTAACGCCGAGATCGACAAGTTCGCCCTCTCTTGAGATGCCCTTGCCGTAGTAAATATCAAACTCCGCCTCTCTGAAGGGAGGAGCAACCTTGTTTTTGACTATCTTGCACCTTGTTCTGTTGCCGATAATCTCGCCGCCGGTGACCTTGATGGACTCAATCCTGCGCACCTCAAGACGCATTGTGGAATAGAACTTGAGCGCGCGGCCGCCCGTTGTGACCTCGGGGTTACCGTAGATAACGCCAACCTTCTCACGAAGCTGATTGATGAAGATGATAATGGTATTTGACTTAGCGACTGCGCCGGCAATCTTTCTGAGCGCCTGCGACATAAGACGGGCGTGAGTGCCCACATGGCTGTCACCCATCTCGCCCTCAATTTCACTTCTGGGAACAAGGGCCGCGACAGAGTCAATAACGATAATATCAATAGCGCCCGAGCGGACAAGCGCCTCGGCAATCTCAAGGGCCTGCTCGCCGTCGTCCGGCTGGGAAACAAGCAGAGAGTCAACATCAACGCCGAGATTTGCAGCGTAAACGGGGTCAAGAGCGTGCTCCGCGTCTATGAAAGCCGCCTCGCCGCCCTGCTTCTGAGCCTGCGCGATGGCGGAAAGAGCGAGGGTGGTTTTACCTGATGACTCGGGGCCGTAAATCTCGACTATTCTGCCCTTGGGCAGGCCGCCGATACCGGAAGCGACGTCAAGAGAAAGCGAGCCGGTGGGGATAGACTCCACATTAAGGCTGGAATTCTGGCCCAGACGCATGATTGAACCTTTGCCGTAAGTCTTTTCGATCTTTTCAAGAGCGGTCTCTAATGCTTTTTGTTTGTCAGACATAAACTTAACCTCCAAAATATTATTATTACTATTAAAATGTACTACTTTTCTTGCGAATTGTCAATACTTTTTTTAAATATTTTTTATTTATTTCCTATTTTATGAGCCACACTGTATTTTTTCGGTTACGTTTCAAATTTTTCAAAAATTGTATTCTTCAACCATAAAATACTCTGAAACGGCTTTTATGAAATCAAAGAAAACAGCCGCCTGCGAGCAGGCGGCTGTATGCCGGAATAATTTTTTAGGGTTTAACTTCCACATTCGGGAGGGCTCCGAACAGGCCGCGGAAGAAGGCGATCAACTTTGCGAAGAAACCGGTGTTTACCTTAACCTCGCAGTTCGCGGCAAGGTCGTTGCCGTTCGCATCCTTCTGAACGTTCTTGTTCGCGTCAATGACTTTCACTGTAAATGTTTTTGTCGCCGTCATTGTGCCAACCTTGTAGCTCACTTTAGTGTTGTCACCTTTTTCTCTGAGAGTGTTTCCCTCATAGATTGCAAGCACATAGCCTTCGGGCACATTTTCCGCCGTTGCGGTGACAGTGACATTCGCTTTGTAGTCAACAGTCTGCGATGCCTTCACATTCAGCCTCGCGTTCGCGGTGGGATTAACGGGATTATCGGGAGTTTCAACCTTCTGCCATACCGCGTATAAAGTATCGTTTGCCTTCAGGTTATAGGTTGCTCCCGGCTGATACTGAGCGGATGTTGCGCTTGATGATGCCGCCCAACCGAGGAAGGTGTAACCGTCCCTTGAGGGCTTTGTGTCGCTCAGGGTGATGTTACCGTTGCCGTTCTGTCTCGCGGGCGCTCCCGTGCCGCCGTTGGCGTTATAGGTCAGAATGAATGTATTGGGAATTATCTTAGTACCCTGTGCGGTCCTTGTGTCGGTCGCGTCACAGCGGTCGCATTTTGCGGTTTCGGTGCCGTCTTTCTCGGTTGTGGCATCGTTATTGTACACATAGTTTGTGAAGCTGTGGCCGAGAGCGGGAATTCCTTCTGTGTAGCTGTCGCCGCAGGAGCAGACGAATGTTTTTTCGCCGGCTTCGGTGCAGGTAGGCTGCTTTGAAGTGTATTCGCTGTAGCTGTGAACATGCTCGCCGTCCTTCTCATAAACCGCATTTACGGTTATGCCGCCGGCTGTGAATGAATACTCTTCCCAATAGCCGGTGTAGCCCTCTTTAACGGGCACTGCGGGCTCGATTATCGAGGTTGATGCGGTTGTATAATCAACCGTGCCAACTGTCACGCCGTCCGCCTTGAAGGTCGCTTTGTAAATAGGCAGATATTCACCGGTAAGCGTGATATCCTCGCCGGGCATCTGCTCGGGCTCGCTCCAGCCGCTGAATGCATAACCTGCAGGTGCGCTTGTTCCGAGCAGAACAACGGGATCACCCTGCTTGATTGACAGTGTGCCCACTTCGGCAGGCTGACCGAATGTGTTGCCGGAAAGGCGATAAGTTACGGTGTGAAGCTGATCGGAGCTACTCGCGCCTCCGGTTGCGGAGATATTTGCGAGCCTGAGGGCGGGTCTTACTCCCATCACCGTTGCTCCGGCGAAGCATTCGCTGCCGGCGTCACTGCTCAGAGCACTGCCGGTCGGGGTAACGAGGCATACCCTGTCGGAACTGTTAGCCGCGGTCCTCAGATACCACGCGCTGATTGTTTCCGCTCTTTCGCCGAGTCCCTGACATCTTGCGTAATCGGTGCCGTAAGCAATTCTTTTATCGGATTCACCGGTGCTGTCGGCAAAACCGTAATCGATATTGATTATGTCTTCATAGGAGAGCAGGAACACTTTATCCGTTGTGGCGGCACAGTCATAGGGATGTGACTTGTTGTCGCCGCGAAGTGTTGAGTAATGAAGGGTTCTGAGATTTGTGTCAAGCACATTCGCTTTCTGCGCGGAGGTGAATGCAGTGTTGTAGAAATCATTGTTGAGCCACTGACGCAGGCTGCTGCCCGCCCAGTTATTGGCATATGCTCCGGAGCTTCCGTAATATGTGGAATATGTGCCTCTGATAAAGTTGTTAAACGCTTGCGCATCCAATGACTTTTCGCATACAACAAGACCTTTGGTCGGGTCAAGAACTCTCCACTGGATCGGATCATACCTGAACCAGTAAACCTTGCTCCTGTAGTATCCGTAATCATCCTGAAGCGAGTAGTCGCCGAGAACAGCGGGGATGCCGCCGGTTGCGGCCGGTCTGTATAGCTCAAATGTTACGCCTCTGTATTTGTTCCCGTTATATGTGACATCTGTATATCTCATATAATCGGAAGGCGCCATTCTGCCGTTATTGATATATCCGTCGCCTGCGTAATAGCCATAAGAATGCCAGGTTGCAGGCTGTGCGCTGAGCTGAGAAATCAGGTTCTTGTTTGTAACCTTGCTCTGCGGATAACTGCCGTAAGAAATCACCGCTCCGACAGCATACAAAGCTCTGGGTATCACCAGCGTTTCGCTGTATCCGCAAACTGAGCAGATGTGAGTGAGAAGGCCGGTTTCAAGCGGAGTCGCGGGTTTAACAATGCTTTCAACCGAGAAATTATGCGGTGCTTTGGGCTTGATATACTTCTTGACGCTTGTATCCGCTTTCGCGACTATCGAATCAAATGAGAAACCGTAGTAGTTTGTTGAGAAGTCGGTTTCAACCTTGATTGAGAAGCTGTCGCCGTTAAGAGTTATAACTTTGCCCTGAAGATCATTGCCGGTATATTTTCCGTATTCGCTTCCGTCCGCGTTATAGAGTGTAAGGAAATCATAATCGGTTTCAAACATACAGCTTTGCGAGAAAGTAAGTGTCAGCTCTTTCGCGTTGGGATAGGTGAAGCTGTATTCATAAACCTGATCGTTTTTGTAGCTGTGCGGAGTTTCGGGATATGTTGAGCGGTCAGCGGTTATGGATTCAAACACAGGCTCATTCGCCTTTTCATATTCGCCGCATCTTGAGCACTTTTTAACATATGTGCCTGTTGACTGGCAGTTCGACTCCACCGTAGTAATCTGCTCATAGTTGTGGCCGAGAGCCGTCTGAGTGTAAACCTTCGCGTTTTCATAATTATATGAAAGCGCGGTTATGGAATCAAATTTGAAACCGTAGTATGTTCCGTAACTGTCTGTATAAAGTCTCAGGCTGAAGCTGCTGCCGAGCACTCTGATTGTTGTGCCCTGAAGCTGTGTGCCGGAATATCTGCCTATCTGGTTTCCGCTGCCGTCATAGATATACAGGTAATCATATCCGCTTTCAAATTTGGTGCTCGATGAGAACTTAAGAATAAGTTCCGTAGCGCCGGGATAGCTGAACGAATAGGATTGGTCCATATAATTATAGTAATTGTGAGGAGATTCAGGATAAGGATACTGTGATGAAGGAACAACTACATTTGTGGTTGTCTGAACAGTTTCGCCACCTTCATCTGCTTCAACAGCATTACATCTTGAGCAAATCTTTATGTATCTGCCGTCTTCGGTACAGCTTGCTTCGGAGAGAACAAGATTATTAAAATCGTGCCCGAGCGCAGGTGATACTGTTGATTCAATTTCAACTGTTCCGCAGAGCTTGCAATATTTTTTAAGCGTGTGGCCTTCTTCCGTGCAGGTCGGGTCAACCGCAGGCTCGGTAATAAAACTGTGCTCAAGTGCCTTTATTGTTTCGGTGTTTGTTGAATCGCATCTTGTGCACTTTTTGGTTACATAGCCTTCCTCGCCGCATTTGGCGGGTTTGTAATCAACAACGTCGTCATAATCATGCCCGAGCGCGTCAATAGATTCTGTCCAGGAATAACCGCAGTGGCAGGTGAATGTTCTGACACCTTCCTCTGTGCAAGTCGGTTCTGTTGTGATTGCTTCGCTTGTTTTGCTGTGACCTGTTGCGGGGATTGCTTCCTCGGTCCTGTAGCCGCAGAAGTTGCAAACGCAGGTGCGGATAATNNACAAGCCGCCTCTCTCTGAACGGTGTTCACATTATCGTGACCGTATGCGGGCAGAGTGTAGCCGTTGTCAACGCCCTTTCCGCAGGTGTTGCAGAAACTGTTTCCGCTGAAGCCGTCCGTTGTGCAGGTCGGGGCAACGCTGCCGACTATTCTGATATCGTGGCCGGTGTGGGCGCCGTCATCTGTGACCCAGATCGCATAAGCTTTAATGTTATATGCAGGCATTGTGGCGGGCTTTGCATCTTTGCCGTCGGGCCAGATCCAGCCTTTGAGCATATAACCGCTTTTATAGTATGAGCCCGGTGTGCTTACGTTTGAGCCGTAGCTATATGTTTTTGTGCCGAGAACTGATTCACCAAGCTGATCATAATATGTAATTTTGTAACTGTTTACGCTCCATCCGGCCGTGATTGTCATATCATAGGCAGGCATAAGCTCCGGCACTGTCTTGTTCCAGCCGGTGAATGTATAGCCCATGCGGGTCGGGTAATCCGGTGCGGTAATCGGAGTATTGTAATACTGCGTTATCTCAAGGTTATCCGTTCCGTTGCCGAAAACAAATGTTAGGGTGTAGCTGTTTATGCTCCATAACGAAGTGAATGTCAGGTCATTTGCCGGCATTTTTTCGGGAATGTCGGCATCCCAGCCGACAAATGTGTATCCCGTCTTTGATGCGTTATATGCCGGAATATCATAATCGTAATACACCTCATGAACATCCAGCACCGAGCCGTCATCATCGAGATAGTTTATCTTATACTTGTTTCTTGACCACTGTGCCGTCAGAGTAATGTCTTCATCGGGCATCGTTTCGGGAACATCGATATTCCATCCTGTAAATGTGAACCCCGTTCTTGTCGGGTCCGCGGGTTTCACTATCTCCATGCCGTAATTCTGAGTAATTGACTCAACATCGCTGCCGCCGTTGGAGTCAAATGTAATTGTATGCTCGTTTATGCAATAAAGAGCATTGATTGTGATGTCCTCTGCAGGCATTGTTGCAGGGAATTCCTGATCCCAGCCAATGAATGTGTATCCGGTTTTATGAGGATCGGCAGGCTTTGAAATTGCAGTGCCGAAATCAGCTGTAACAGGTTCAACAGTTGGTGTTCCGCCATCGGTATTAACAATGATTGTGTACTGATTGATTGTCCATTTTGCCTTTACGGTAATATCTGTTTCCTGAACAGTTTCAGGGATTTCAGGTTCCCATCCGGCAAAGGTATATCCCTCTTTTACCGGATCGGCAACTGCGGGAACAGTTGTTCCCGATGCGGCTGAGAATGTTGGTATTTCTGTTCCGCCGTCAGTGTCAAATATCACGGAATGATTTTTAATCCAGGTTGCTGTCAGAGTAACATCTTCATCGGGCATCGTTTCGGGAATATCTTCCGCCCAGCCAGTGAAAGTATATCCTTCTTTAACAGGAGTTGGTAGATTTGCAATCACTTCGCCAAAATTGAATGACATTGGCTCAAGTTCTTCTCCGCCGGCAGTGTTGAAAATGACCTGATGAGAGTTGATGCTCCAAAGAGCCGTGAACTCCATATTATGGGCAGGCATTGTGCCGGGAATATCTTTATCCCATCCTATAAAAGTATATCCGGTTTTTCTCGGATCGGAGGGTTTTGAAATAGTTGTTCCGTAATCCGCTGTTATGGAACCAATTTCGTTTCCGCCGTCAGCATCAAAATAAAGAGTGTATTGATTTGCGGTCCAGCGTGCGGTTATCGTAGTATCTTCTCCGGGCATATACACCGGTATCGGTTTATCCCAACCGGCGAATGTATATCCTTCTTTTGTTGGGTTGTCGGGCGGAATGATTTCGGTGCCGGCATCAGCAATTATGCTTTCAATTACTGTTCCGCCATTGGTATTGAATGTTAATACAACATTTTTTCTTTCGAAATGAACCCATGCTCCGTCAACATTTTCACTGTAGTATGCGTAATCCTGAGCATTTGCTAATCTCTCGTTGCCCCAGTCGATTGAAACTCTTCTCCATCTCCCGGGAGTTCCGGAATAATAAATATCTTGGATGCTGTTGCTCCCAGAGAAAGCCTCCTCATCTATGCTTTTGACAGAATCAGGTATAGTTATACTTGTGAGTTCTTCACAACCATAAAAAGCCCGTTTTCCTATACTTTTAACGCTATTACCTATTTTAACTGATTTTATTCCTGACACAGCGAATAGATACGATGGTATTCTTTCAACACTGTTGCCTATAGTTAAATCGATTCCATTCCAAAAAATCCCAGATCTCCAGAAACCATAATCGGTTAAATCGGCAACATTTACAGCATTATAATTAATCTCAGTTAGTTTTCCACAATCGGCAAATGCATATTCACCTATACTTGTGACATTTTCAGGTATTGTTATGCTTGTAAGGCTAGAGCAGTTGTAAAATGCCGCATCGCCTATACTTGTTACAGACTCCGGGATAGTTATGCTTGTAAGACCGGTGCAATCACTAAACGCATAATTGCCTATGCTTGTAACAAATTCGGGGATAGTTATGCTTGTAAGGCCGGAGCAACCAGAAAATGCATTTGCGGGTATTACTGTTGTCCAACCAAACTCATAATCGTATCCGTCGCCTATCGGTCCCGCGGTTTTCAGTCCTGAACAGCCGGAAAATGCGCCATCACCTATACTTGTGATGCTTCCAGGAATTGTAATGCTTGTTAGGCTAGAGCATCCTGAAAATGCATTAGCAGGTATTGATGTTGACCAACCAAACTCATAATCATATCCTCCGCCTATAGGTCCAGCTGTTGTCAATCCTGAACAGCCGGAAAAAGCACCATCGCCTATTCTTGTAATACTACTAGGAATAGTTAGACTTGTAAGCCCGTAGCAGTAACTAAACGCAAAATCATCTATGCTTGTTATGCTGTCGGGTAATATTAGACTCGTAAGTCCGGAACAGCTATAGAAAGTTCGATCACCAATACTCGTAACGAATTTTGGGATGGTTATGCTTGTAAGGCCGGTGCACTCATAAAATGCTCTATCACCTATTACTGTGACGCTGTCTGGTATGGTTATGTTTGTAAGCTCAGAGCATCTACAAAATGCAGAGTCACCTATACTTGTAGCATTATTGCCAATTGAAACTGATTTTATTTTCGTCCTCCAATCATAATTGTTAGCAGAAAACAGATAAGCTGGAATTATTCTTACATTGTTGCCAAAGACAACATCAATACCGTTTCCATTCGATCCTGCATTATAAAACACAGTTGATTTAGAAGTTATATTGGTTACATTTACAGCATTATAGTTTATTTCTGTCAACCCAGTGCAATTTTGAAAAGCTTTATTTCCTATACTTGTTACTGATTCAGGGATAGTTACACTTGAAAGGTCTGTGCAACCATTAAATGCATTATCGCCTATACTTGTTACATTTTCCGGAATTGTGAATTCAGTTAATCCAGAGCAACCATAAAAAGCAGAATCACCTATACTTGTTACATTTTCTGGAATTGTGAATTTAGTTAATCCAGAGCAACCATAAAAAACAGAATCACCTATACTTGTTACATTTTCTGGAATTGTGAATTCAGTTAATCCAGAGCAACCATAAAAAGCTGAATTACCTATACTTGTTACATTTTCTGGAATTGTGAATTCAGTTAATCCAGAGCAACCATAAAAAGCTGAATTACCAATGCTTAACACAGATTCAGGGATGTTTATGCTTGTAAAATTAGTACAATTTGAAAAAGCAGTTGCGGGTATTGATGTTGTCCAACCAAACTCACAATCATATCCTCCTCCGATTGGCCCCGCTGTTTTTATTTTACAACAACCGGAGAAAGCGGAACTGCCAATACTTGTGACAGATTCTGGTATTGTTATACTTGCAAGCTCAACACAACCAGAAAATGCATATTGACCTATATAAATGATGCCGTCAGATAGTGTCACGTTTGTAAGTCCTGTGCGATGGCTGAATGCACACGGTTCTATTAGCTCTACACTTTCTGGAATAAGAGCCGACTGTATTGAGTAATCACTGTATAATAGGTGTTTTCTACTCTCATTTTCATAGTATAAACCATTTTCATAATAATAATTATTGTATATGCTTGATGCACCCCAAGGAGAGCCGGTTGCTCCACCTTTATAAAGGACATGCGTGGATGTATACAAGGAATTCTGTACATATCCAAAAGAATGGTTACCTATATTTGAAACCCCATCAGGGATTTTAATTACACCAAGAGACATACAATGATGAAATGCATAATCTCCAACACTAATAACACTTGAAGGAATGTAAACTTGATTTAAACGAGTGCAACTACGAAATGCATTTTTACCAATACTTGTAACACCTTCCTCAATAACAACGCTTTCCACTTTATCATAGTATGAGCGCCAGGGTGCTCCAGTTACACCTATACTCATTTGTGCAGAAGCGTTATAAATACTAGGAGCAGTGAAATCAGACATTTCTCCAGCTCCGCTTATAGTCAAAGTCTGCGTGCTTTCGTCATATGCCCATGTAACATTTGTTCCGCAAGTTCCGCTTGTCGCCGCACTTGCTTTTGTCTTAAATATTGAGCCGAAATCCGGCAAATGGAGTTCGGGAAACTTAAGCCCCACAAAACCATTCAGCGGAGCAATCCCCAACATCATTATCACGCAAAGTGTAATGGCTATTATTTTCTCAATTCTCTTTTTCATTTCCCTGCCTCCGTTTTCCTCTTTTTTCAACCTTTTGCATTATCGAATCTATCGCTTTCGGATAGAATTCGGAATAAATATTTTTCTTTTCTTTTTCGGATTTATCGGCAACATCATATCCGAGATTGACAACCTCTGCTCCAAAAAGCTTCAGCAATCGGCATTTTTCAGTTTCTTCAGAAACCGGCTCGTAAAAATAAAGCCTGCCGTGATCCGCTTTTTCTTTTTTCTTGCGCTCAAGGAGCCACCACAAATCGATTTCGGAGTAATCAAAGCCGAAGCCGAGCACATAGACATCACCCAGAATAAAAGAATCAATCCAAGATTGAATTTCAACCGGGAGATGTTTTCCCTGAAGGTCCTTATATCTGTTCCGGTTATTTTTAGCATATTCAACAATTCTTGAAAGAAGATTTGAATAATAATACAAGCTCAGAATCATGCTGTCCTGCTTTTTTGCTTCGCCGTGAATATGCCAGATGCGGTTATTAACACCGTTACAATCAACATTCTGGTAGGAATGAAGCAAATATTTCGGTTCAACTGCCTTACCTTTCAGAATGTTCCGAGCGTTTTTGTCGAGATAATATTTCGTTACTGTTTCTTTATCTGCAGCCGCAATCTCAAGACGATAATCATAATTTGTGGTGAGAATATCATCAAATCCGGCGGTTAAAAGTTTTTTCAGGTTACCCCTCAAAGCGTTATTCCCGAGAGTGCCGAAAATGCCTTTGCCTGCATCCTTCAGAGCGCAATCTATGCTGCCGCCGGAAAGCAATTGAGATCTAAGAAACATCGGCGATTCAAGTTTGTCGGCGCTTACGGTCTTTTTATTATCTTTGCTGAGACTATTTAAAAAATCATCCCATGAATTTTCACCGTAACTTCGGTATAAACCGTTGCCAAACAGCAGGACCTGGGGAATCAACCAAATCACCTCAAACCAGACAATTTTCAACTGAATATAAATATTCATAATAATTATATACATAAACAGAGCAATAAATCAACATTTTTATTGTGGAAAAAGACATATTTAAGCTGTGATTTTTCATCTGCGTTTCAAACCCTTTCAGAAATCGCTTCGGAGGCCGGTTTTATGCTCCGAAACCCCTTAAAAATCCGTATTCCGTGAAAATATTTCGTCCAGTGTGAAAAAAAGTCTTGCATTTTACGAAAATATCTGTTAAAATGCCATTTGTTAATCACAAAAAGGAGGTGTGGCACATGGCAAAATGTGAATTCTGCGGTAAGGATGTGTCATTCGGCATCAAGGTTTCCCATTCACACAGACGTTCAAACAGAACCTGGAAACCCAACGTAAAAAAGGTCAAGGCCGTTGTAAACGGTACTCCCAAGAGAGTATATGTATGCACTCGCTGCCTTCGCTCCGGTAAGGTTACCAGAGCTGTCTGATCCTTACAAAATGACAGATGATTAAGGAACTGCCTCGCAGTTCCTTTTTCTTTATCATTTTTGCCGAAGAAATAGTGGTGCACACCCGGGGGTAAACACTACAAATTGTGGTTTTGCTTTGAGGGTGTAAAACCTTAAAAAACAGTTTATTTTACCCGTTATTTATAGTATAATACCATTGTTAGTTAAAACATATTGAGAGGAGGAACAGTATGCATTACAAAGTGAACGGCAATCTTCTGAAAGACAGCTTTGCTGTGCCGGCAATTATTGCCGACAAGCACCTGCGCCTTGCGGGCGGCGAGCAGATAAAAGTGCTCCTCCTCATTCTGAGAAACAGCGATAAATCCCTGAGTGTCGGTGAAATCGCAAAGGCGCTCAAATACACGGAGAGTGATGTTGAAGACTGCCTGCAATACTGGATTCTCACCGGAGTTATCAGCGAAGAGGAAGGCGAAAGCGAAGCGCCTAAAAAATATATCCCGAAAACGGACACACAGAAAAAGCCCTCTCCTCCCCCCGCGCCCTCAGTGCCTGCCGCGCCGGTTATTGAATACTCAAGGCCCGGCCAGGAGGAAATCGCAACCCGCATGAGCGAGAGCAAGGAAATCGCGGACCTTTTCTCCGAGCTTCAGGTGATTATGGGCAAGACCATCGGCTATGACGGGCAGTGCACATTCCTGCTCCTACACGACAGATTCGGCCTTCCGCCCGAGGTAATCTATATGCTCGCGGATTATTGCGTAAAAATCGGCAAACCCGGTTACAGCTACATTGAAGCGGTGGGCAAAAGCTGGGCAGAGGCTGAGATTGACACAATTGACAAGGCCGCCGAAAAAATCGCTTCGCTTGACGAAACGGACAAATTCTGGAAGCGTTTCATTCTCGCAGCGGGGCTTAACAACCCGAAGCCTACGCAGAAGCAGATTGCTTATATTGAGAAATGGACCGTTAAGCAGAATATGAGCTTTGATCTCATTTTCACCGCTTATGAGGAGATGGCGGAGCACACAGGCAAGCTCAGCTTCGCCTATATGGATAAGATACTCGACGGCTGGTACGCCGCAGGATACAAGACGAAGCAGGATATTGAAAACGCTAAAAAGGTGAAAACTGAGGTAAAGGCTCCGGGCGGAGCTTCCTCAGCTTCATATAACCTCGGCACGTTCGCGGCGGACAATATAACAAACAAACCCAAGTATAAGAGGAAGAAAAAATGAGTTATCCGAAAGAAGTTGTAACAAGGGCAAACGAAATAACCTCCGCGCGCAGGCAGGCCGCCGAGCAGGAGCAGAGGGCAAGGCACAGAGAAATCAGCGAAAAGGCGCCCGACATAATCAAATATGAGGCGCAGCTTGCCGAAACGGGCCTTGCTGTGCTCAAAGCTCTCACAATGGGCGGCGACGCGCAGAAATACATAAAAGAGCTCTCGGAGCAGAATCTGAATATACAGAAGCACATCAGAAATGAGCTAGTCAAAGCGGGCTATCCCGCGGATTACCTTGAAACGCCCTACACCTGCAAGGCGTGCGAAGACACGGGTTTCAAGGGCGGCGTGGCGTGCTCATGCCGCAAAACTCTCCTTGCCGAGCTCAACGCCGCTCTGCTCGAGAAGGTTTCGCCGGCTAAATACTGCCGCTTTGACAACTTTGATATTAACCTATATGACGAGGCGCCCGACGAGATTTACGGAATACCTCAGAAAGAGAGAATGAGCGACATTCTCGAATACTGCAAGAGCTACGCGGATGATTTTGACAGCGAATCCTGCTCACTGTATATGCACGGGGCTACGGGCCTTGGCAAAACTCACCTTTCGCTGGCGATTGCTAATGTCGCGGTGCGCAAGGGATACAATGTAATCTATGCCTCGGCGCAGAATCTTTTCACCTCGCTCGAAAAAGACAAATTCGGTAACTACGGCTCTGACTCTCTTGCGGAATACCTTGACTGTGATTTGTTGATTATCGACGACCTCGGCTCGGAATTCACAACGCAGTACACCGTGGCGGAGCTTTACAACATCATAAACACAAGAATCAACACATCAAAACCCGTTATCATCAGCACAAACCTGACAGAGGCGGAGTTTGAGAAAAAATACACACAGCGGATTACATCGAGAATCATAGGCAGCTATGAATCACTGCTGTTTGTCGGCAGAGACATTAGACAGATAAAAAGCAAAACAGAGGAATAAAAATGAATATCAACAAAATACTGGCAAAAGAATTCAATCTTCAGCAGTGGCAGGTGGACAACACCGTTAATCTGCTTGACGAGGGCAACACGGTGCCCTTCATCGCGCGATACAGGAAAGAGGCGCACGGCACACTTGACGACCAGATAATAAGAGAGCTCAGCGAGCGCCTTGAATATCTGAGAAACCTTGAAAAGCGCCGTGAAGAGGTGCGCGCTCTCATCGCCGCGCAGGAAAAACTCACAGACGAGATTTCCGCCGCTCTCGACAAGGCCGAAACGGTGACGGAAATTGACGACATTTACCGCCCGTTCAGGCCCAAGAGAAAAACGAGGGCGTCCGTCGCGAAGGAAAAGGGCCTTGAGCCCCTTGCAATCGCGATTTACGAGCAGGCGGCGGATTCGCCAGCTCCGATTGATATGGCGGCTGAATACATCGACGAAGAAAAGGGCGTTAACAATGCAGAGGAGGCCCTGCAGGGCGCTCTTGACATCATCGCCGAAAACATCTCCGACGATCCGGATATAAGGCGCCGCCTGAGAAACCTTTTCACGGTTATCGGCGTTGTCAGCAGCACCGCAACAGACAAAAATGCCGAGAGCGTTTACACCACCTACTATGATTTCAGCGAACCCGTAAATAAAATCGCGGGTCACAGAATACTTGCCATTGACAGAGGCGAAAAGGAGAAATTTCTGAAAGTTTCCGTAACCCTTGACAGAGTGAAGGCCGCCAATGTTATCACCTCCGCGACACTCAAGGCAGAGGGCTCCCCCTGCACCGAGGCGGTAAGAGACGCCGGAACGGACGCTTATGACAGGCTGATATATCCCTCGATTGAGCGCGAAATCAGAAATATGCTCACCGAGAAGGCCGCCGCGGGTGCAATCAAAGTGTTCGCGCTCAACACAAAAGAACTCCTTCTTCAGCCCCCGGTAAAGGGCAAAACGGTTATCGGCCTTGACCCCGGTTACAGAACAGGCTGCAAGGTTGCCGTGGTTGACAAAACCGGCAAGGTGCTTGACACGGGCGTTATCTATGTCACGCACTCAGCCGCGCAGAGAGACCAGGCAAAGGTCATCATAAAGAATCTTATCAAAAAACATCACGCGGACTGCATCTCAATCGGCAACGGCACAGCCTCCAAGGAAACCGAGATTTTCGCCGCTGAAATTCTCAGGGAGATAAACGCGGATGTTTCCTATATGGTTGTGAGCGAAGCGGGCGCTTCGGTTTACTCCGCCTCAAAGCTCGCCGCGAAAGAATTCCCCGATTATGACGTTTCTCTCAGGAGCGCCGTTTCAATCGCGAGACGCCTTCAGGACCCGCTCGCAGAGCTTGTAAAAATCGACCCGAAGGCGATAGGCGTGGGTCAGTATCAGCACGATATGCCGCCCAAAGAGCTTGACGCCGCGCTCGACGCGGTTATCGAAGACGCGGTTAACTCCGTAGGCGTTGATCTTAACACCGCATCGGCTCCCCTGCTCGCGAGAGTTTCCGGCATCAACACAACGATAGCGGCAAACATCGTTGACTACCGTGACGAAAACGGCGAATTCTCGGGCAGAAGCCAGCTCAAAAAAGTGCCGAAACTCGGCCCGAAAGCTTTTGAGCAGTGCGCGGGCTTCTTAAGAATTGCGGAGAGCAGCAACGCGCTTGACAACACCGGCGTTCACCCCGAAAGCTATGACGCGGCAAAGGCGCTTCTCGCGCTTTTCTCATACACTGCAAAAGATATCGGCACCCCGGACATCGCCGCTCTCAAGGCGAGCGTTGAGCTTATGGGTGAGGACAAAGTTGCCGAAAAGCTCGGCATCGGCGTACCCACGCTCAAGGATATTGTCAAAGAACTCATCGCCCCCGGCAGAGACCCGAGAGACGAGCTGCCGCCGCCGATGCTGCGCACGGATGTTATGGACATCAAGGACCTTCGTCCCGGTATGGAGATGAAGGGCACGGTCAGAAACGTGACTGACTTCGGCGCGTTTGTTGACATAGGCGTTCACGAGGACGGCCTTGTGCACATCTCGCAGATAACCAATAAATACATAAAGCACCCGTCAGAAGTGCTCAAGGTAGGTATGGTTGTCACGGTCTGGGTGCTGAATGTGGATGTTGCAAAAGGCAGAATCTCGCTCACAATGAAAGAGCAGAATAAGCCCAAATAATTCCGTTTTTTTCATCTGAGCGAAATCATTATTAACATTAAAGGCACACGGTTTTTTACCGTGTGCCTTGTTTTATCATTTGATTATTATGTCTTTCAAAGTACGCTTGGGCACATAGTGTGTGCCGTCGGGGCCTCTGTAATACTGTACGGAGCCGTCTTCACCTATGCCGGTGAGAACGACTTTTTCTTTCGGCTTTCCGAGGGCGACACAGAGTTCAATTGTGTATCTCTCCGTGTCAACGCCGAATTCTTCCGCAAACTCCGGCCTCTTTATGTTGCCGAGCATACAGCCGCCGAAGCCCTTTTCCACTGCGGCAAGCAGGATGGTCTGCGCGCAGATGCCGGCATCCTTCTGCATATTTGAGCCTACGGAATTATCGCAGAGGATTATTATATATGCGGAGGGCTTTTCTTCCTCCGCGGGGCCGGGCCAATCCTTTAGATAACCCGCCCAGCCGAGTGTGGCGAAAACTTTTTCGCACTCATCTTCTTCCGAGATGAGCATATATTTCAGCGCCTGCAGATTGGCCGTTGAAGGGGTGAGACGCGCACAGTCAACCAGTTCTTCGAGCGTTTCGCGCGGAATTCTCACATCCTGATAAAAGCGCCTGTATGAGCGGTTTTTAAGCACAAGGTCCTTAAGCATATTTTTCACCTGCAATCCTGTTGAACTCAAGATATCTGCCGGAGAGGATATCGTCCGTCCACGCCCTGTTTTCAAGATACCAGTCTATCGTGCCGGCAATGCCGTCCTCAAATTTTGTTTCGGGTTCCCAGCCGAGCTCCGCCTTGATTTTGGATGGGTCAATCGCGTATCTCAGATCGTGCCCCGCCCTGTCGGCAACGTGGCTGATGAGCGACATCGGCTTGCCCATGCGCCCGAGGATGGCTGTGACTACATCTATGTTTCTTCTCTCGTTGTGGCCGCCCACATTGTAAACCTCGCCGTCCCTGCCGCGGCGCATTATCATATCAATCGCCTTGCAGTGATCGGCAACGTGGAGCCAGTCTCTGACATTGAGGCCCTCACCGTAGACGGGCAGAGGCTCATCCCTGAGAGCTTTTGCAATCATCAGCGGAATAAGTTTCTCGGGAAACTGATAAGGGCCGTAGTTGTTTGAGCAGCGCGACACCGTTACGGGCAGGCCGTAAGTGCGGTGATAGGCAAGCACAAGCAAATCCGCGCCCGCTTTTGATGATGAATAGGGGCTCGAGGTGTGAATAGGTGTTTCTTCGGTAAAGAAGAGGTCTGGTCTGTCAAGCGGCAGGTCACCGTAAACCTCGTCGGTTGAAACCTGGTGAAACCTCTTTATGCCGTATTTTCTGCACGCGTCAAGCAGGCAGAGAGTGCCCATAACGTTTGTTTCAACAAATATGCCGGGGTTTTCTATGGAGCGGTCAACATGGCTCTCTGCGGCAAAATTGACGGCAATATCAAACTTTTCTTTTTCAAACAGGGCGTTTACACACTCCCTGTCCGAGATACTGCCCTTCACAAATCTGAAATTCGGTTTATCGAGCGCGAATTCAATGTTCTTTATGTTGCCCGCGTAAGTGAGGCAGTCAAGGCAGACATACTCGTCCTCCGGATGATTGTCGAGCATATATTTCACAAAGTTTGAGCCGATAAATCCGGCGCCGCCGGTTATGAGAATTTTCATTCTTCGCTCTCCTCCTCCGCCTGCACATCGGGCTCCACGACCGAAACGACTTTTTTGATATCAAGCCTGTCATAGAGCTTTTTGAATCTTATACGGACAGAATAAGTGACATCACACTTTTCACAGTAAAAGGTTGCCCTGAAATACTGGCAGCTGAATTTCCACGGCACGGTCAGTTTGCACATTTCACCGCAGGTATCGCAGCGGTGTTCAAGGCGCTTTTTGTCAATCAAGTTGCTGTCTATATTTTTAATTATTTTCGCTTTGTAGAGGAGCTTGCCGTAGAAGGCCTCGCCGCAGTCCTCAATTTCTTTTTCAAAGCGGTCTTTTTCGTAGATTATTTCAAAGATGTCGGCGGTCAGCAGGCTGTCACCGAGAGCGCGGTGGTGAGCGTAGATTTCGGGGTCCGCCCCGCACTCGCACGCCGCGTCGATAAGGCCCGTCTGCCTTTCGGGGTGGCCGGACTTTGTTTTCTGATAATACCGCTGAAGGTCGCAGTAGTGTTTGAGGAAGGGTATCCTCTTAACTCCGTTAAGGTAAGAATAGTTTTCGAGCAGCACTCTTATGTCGCTGTCGCCCCAGGTGATAACAACTGTATTGTCCGAGTCGCCTATCCACGCCCTGAACATTGAAAACGCCTTTGTGAAAGGGATGCCGGCGGAAATGTCGTCATTTGTGAGGTTTGTGAGCTTTTTGACGCTGCCTCTGAGCTTGCGCCCTATCTGCGAGCGGATAACATAGGAAAACTCATCGATGCTGTTGAAGTTTTCGTCCAGCTTAACCGCGCCTATCTCTATTATTTCATTTATAAAGCCCGAAGTTTTTTTAGCATAGGTGTTGTTCCACTCCAGGTCCATTATTACATACTGCATACAGCACCACTTTTCGGTTGAATTTCTGTCAGATTACGCTTGCGATAAACTTTCTGAACTGCGCTCTGCCCTCTTCGTCTCTTGAGAAGACTCCGCACTGCTCAAGAATGGCGGCAAACACAATGCCGATTTCATCGCGAATAATCTCATCCGCGTTTTCGCTTGTAAGCTCATATTTGCTCTTTATCATTGCAGCCCATTCAGCGTGCTTTGAGAGAAGCTCATCGGAGGATATATCTCTGCCGTCAAGCATGGCTTTTTTAAGCTCTTCCATCTCTTTTTTTAGGCGTGAGGGAAGCACGGCGAGACCCATAACCTCTATAAGGCCGATGTTCTCTTTCTTGATGTGATGATACTCCGGATGCGGATGATAGTATCCGTCGGGGTATTCGTCGGTTGTAATGTTGTTTCTGAGCACAAGATCCAGCTCATAAACACCTTCGTTGCATCTCGCAATGGGGGTGATGGCGTTGTGCGGTGTGTCGTATGTTTCGGCGTAGATAAACGCTTCCTCATCGGTGTAGCCGCGCCAGGTGTCAAGTATTTTTTCGGCAAGAGCGGTTATCCTGACGGTATCTTTACCCCTTAAACGGATAACGGACATCGGCCATTTAACTATGCCTGCCTCAACATCGTCAAACCCCGCAAAGCTCACATATTCCTCAATGGGTGCTTTCGCCATGGCGAAGGTGTAGTTGCCGCCCTGGAAATGCTCGTGAGAGAGAATTGAGCCGCCGACTATCGGAAGATCCGCGTTGGAGCCTACAAAATAGTGCGGGAAAAGCTTTACGAAATCAAAGAGTTTGTTGAACGCCGCCCTGTTAATAACCATGGGCGTGTGTTTACTGTTAAGCACAATGCAATGCTCGTTATAGTAAACATAGGGGGAATACTGGAAATACCAGCTCTCACCGTTAACGGTGACGGGGATAATGCGGTGATTCTGCCTCGCCGGGTGATTCACTCTGCCCGAGTAGCCCTCATTCTCTATGCAGAGCTGACACTTAGGGTAGGAACTTGATTTTGCCTTACCCGCGGCGGCAATCGCCTTGGGGTCCTTCTCCGGCTTTGAGAGATTGATTGTTATATCTATGTCGCCGTATTCTGTTTTGGTTATCCACTTCATATCGTTTTTGATGCGGTACTCGCGGATATAGTCGCTCTTTCTGCTGAGATTATAGTAATACTCCGTTGCGGCAACGGGGCTTTCGGCGTATTTCTTAAAGAATTCGTCTGTAACTGCCGAGGGGCGCGGGGTGAGAGCGCCCATAATTTTTGTGTCAAACAAATCCCTGAATACCACCGAATCCTCACAAAGGCCCTTTTCGCAGGCGTAATCAAGCAGAGTTCCTAGTATCTCTTCGAGCGCGGGCTCGCCCTGCGCCTTCTGCTCCTCATAATCGTCAAGCCCGAGGATTCCGAGCACGGTGTTAACGGCGTAAACCCTGTCTCTCTCCGTTATGAGATTTTCACGCACGGAATAGTCGATAAGAGCGTTTACGGCTTCATAAACTGTCATATAATTACCTCGCTATTGCAAAAATTGAATTCATCGCTGTGTAGAATATGGTATAAAACATTGAGAAAAATGTGTAGAGCTTCGCCGCCTTGAGAATGTTTATAATTCCTTCGGGAAGGAGGCGGTCAAGCGGAGTCACTGCCGCCGCGTCCGAGAAGCCGCCGCTGTAACCGGCCTTCTCGCCGTTTTGCACGGTGAATGGAATGTATCTCTCGCCCACCGGGGTGGCCGTGCCGTAAACATTGTAGCTGACGGTTATGCCGACCCTGCTCGCTGAAACGGCGGGGATTTCGCCCGTGAACGGTATCTCAAGCTCCTCGCCCGCTTTGATTACGGGGATGAGAGGCATTCTGAATTTAAGGTCAAGCCCCTCGCAGGTGATGCCGAGCACCTTGACCGGCTTGCCGCTGAGGCTGAGGTTTTTGATGATAATTGAATTATCCGCCGATGAAACATAGCCCTCCCCGCTTTTGTTAAAGCGCGCGCTCACGGCATAGCAGGGGTTGGTTGAATAATGAAACTGCGGATAGGCGGGGTCTGTGTAAACATCTTTTATCCTGTCCTTAAGCAAAAGCTCCATCATAAGAGCGCGGGTAAAGGGATCCTTGAAGGTCATACCGTGGAAAAGGCCGGAAACAAACCAGGTGTTGTCGGGTAGGTACGCGGTTGAAGCGTCAATAGTCATTGAGGGCGAAACCTTGTACTTTCCTTCGCAGTCATTCTGCTGCACATAGCCGTCGGCAAACCTTTCGCCCCAGGGGGCGCAGTAAGCGCCGGTTGAGGAGGAGGTGTGAATAATGCCGTCCGCATTATAGTTAAGGCCGGTTGTGGCTCTGTTATCAACGCCTGCTACGATTGACACATTCATGCCGTACTCTTCATTGCATTTTTTGAACGCTGTCTTAAACAAAGGCATAACGTTATAGTGCATATAGTCGCTCTTTTCGATAAGGGCGGCGTTTGCTTCGGAGTCAAGCCACTTGGCTTTCATTTCCTCATATATTTCCGTCGGGCAGAAATCCCAGATGCTGCACCAGTTTCCGATTATTTCGTAAATATAGGGGAAAACAGCCTTAATAAACGGGTCAAGGAAACCAAGCTCCTCCGCTTCAACGAGCCAGTGATAATCTGTCTCGAGCATATTGCCGTTCTCTATGAAATTAAGAAGGTTCTTTTCGTCAAAAATCACATTTTCGGTAAGCGCATCATAGACGAGGGCCGCGCCGCCCAGAGCCGGAACGGTCATCACGCAGTTATTCACATCTCTTTTGTAGCCGAAAAGCGAAAGATATGTGCCTGTCACCTGGCCGCCGTGGCTGACGGCTATGATATTCACCTTGTCTTTTCCGCTGTGGCGCTTTACCTGCTGAATGAAATCATCAAGGCGCTTCGCGTTTTCAACAGCACCCATTCTGAAATCGCAGTTAAAATCATATATGTTTTCGTTGCCTATATATTCCGCGGCGTCACCCATAATCTCGGTTTCGTGCTGAAATGAATAATCGCCGAATCTTTCGAGCATAAGGGCGGAGTTGCACTCCTCGGCTGTATTCAGCATGGGGCGCACGTTATACATACTTGAGCCGTCGTCATTGCACTTCATATATTCAAGCAGACCCTGCGCACCCTCGCCCACTATCTTGGCGAGGTAATCGGGCTTTTCGAGCACGGCGAGGCCGAGGCCCGCGATAATCCTGCCGACATAGCCGAAGACCATATCAAACACATTGCCGCCCTGAAGCTGCCATACCTGCTCGGTTGTGCCGTCCTCTTTTTCAAGCACGAGCGCGGATGCGGAATAACCCGCGACCATTATGGCGGGATACTCGCTTATTCCATCCTGCGCGCCGGCGGGCAGAAAGAGCGCCGCTAGCACAAGCGCCGAAACAAGGATGAGAGAAACTGCTTTTTTAAGTGACTTTTTCATAAACCGGACCCCCAATGGAACATATCTTCCCAATATAATGTTATTATAACAGAACTGCCGGTTTTTGCAAGATGAAATTGAGCATTTTATCTTGAAAGACGGGCGCGCCGATGATATAATAAACCAAAGCAAAACGGAAGGGCGGGATTCCACTGAAAAAAGCAATCTGCATTATTCTGTGCATTTTATCGGTGCTCGGCGGCATAGCCGCTGTGGGCTATAATAAGTTTTTGCCGCGCGAGCCCGTTTCACTCACGGAGTACGGAGTGGGCACCGAGCTTGACCCGATATATGTTACCGCTCACAGGGGCGGCAACACGCAGGCGCCCGAAAACAGCCTGCCCGCATTCAGGTCCGCCGCCGAAAGAAACTACTATGCCGCCGAGTGCGACATTCACCGCACGACCGACGGCAGGTGGGTCATCACCCACGACAGGGATCTGATTTATCACTTTTTCTCATTCGGCAAGGTGGATGAAAAATCATTTGACGAGCTAAGGCAGATAAAGTATTCAAACGGCGTTAATTTCTGGAAATACAAGGACGAAAAAATACCGACGCTTGAGGAATACCTCGATGTTTTCAAGGACAGCGAAACAAGACCGGAAATAGAAATCAAGAGCAAAGGCGACGAGGGGCTTGAGGATGTTGTGAAGGCTATCGAGGAAAGAGACCTCACCGAAAAGGCGATTGTAATATCATTCAACTATGAGTCTCTTGTGAGAATTCACGAGCTCAACGACAAAATAGAGCTCTGGTTCCTTCTCAATGAGATAAGCGAAGAAGGAGTTAAAAAAGCGCTCGCGATAAACTGCAAGGCGATTTCGGCAAACTACAAAAATACAACGGCTGAGGATATTGCTCTGGTGCTCGATTCCGGGCTCGACATAGCTGTGTGGACAATTGACAAGCCCGCTGTCGTGAAGCAGTTTTATGAAATGGGAGTAAGAAATTTTGTGACAAACAAACTCGGATATTAACAGAAACCGGGGCGGAGATTATTCTCCGCCCCGGTCATTTTATTTAAACAGGACTTATAATAGGATCATCGGGATTGACAGGTGCAGTTCCCTGCTGAATCAAATCTTCCGCCGCTTTCGCGTAGTAATAAAGCGCGCAGACCGTGTTTCGTATATCGCTCTCGGTGAGGGAGCCTTCCTGCGCGGAAAGCACCTTGTAAACATAACTCATCGGAGAGATGGTGACGGTCGCGATTGTATCGCCGCCCGCTTTTACGTTAACGGTAAATATGTCTCTGAGCGCGAGCGCATTAATGCCGTTAACCGACACTCTGTAAACATTTTCACCTTTTTTCGCAACCGGCAGCACGGTGCCGCCGGAAAGTGAAGCGGAGTCCGGCACAACTCCGTCTTTGACCCGGATATCAATGTAGAGATTTGTCTCAGACTCAAGGTCAAGGGTGAAGGAAACGCCTGAAACCTTTTCGCTGTCGGTAACAGCCTGCGGTCTGTAGCCACGAACCTTTTGCAGAACATCGGTGTATTCATACTGCTCTGTCGGGCAGGTTGTCATTGCCGCGTATCTGTCATCTTCGTTTTCGCCGCAGGTGAAACCGTGAATTCTGCCGAGATAAATCTGCGAATAGTGGCCGTAATCGGCAAGCGAATTCACGAGCGAAACAACCTTCTGCTCGTAACCGCTCGTGTTTCCGCGCACAAAATCTATATATTTCTTCACGGAATAGGGCGCTCCGGGCACACTCTTTTCCTCATTGCCTTCGGTGTAAATGAGTGTGGGCCTTATTTCATCCGCCATGTTGTACGCTCCGGTATAGCAGACGAATTCATACGCGCCGGTCTCTGCGTTGTACGCATCCGCGGCGGTCATCTCTGAGACGCTGTTTTTGCCGACCGAGAAGGTGACTTTTTCGAGCTCGCCTTCAAAACCCTCGGGCACGGCCACATTGAAAACCACGCCGATTTCGCCGCTGAGCACGAGAGAGTGAGTGGTGAAGCCGATTTCGCTGAAGTGTATGTGTGTGTCCACCAGCGGGTTATTATCCACACCGATGCTTATTTGGTTCCACTCGTATTTGGTACCGTTGAAATATACATTGCCGAGCGAATTGCAGCCGTAAAAAGCATAAGATCCAATCTGTTCCAATCCGACTGACATTGTGACTTCTTCAAGAGATGAGCATTCATTAAACGCGTAGAGCCCTATGCTTTTAACACTCCCGGGGATTTCTATTGATGTTATCTGGCATTGATAAAACGCGCCTTCTCCTATACTCTCAATGCCGTCACCGAGGGTAACACTTGAAAGAGAATTGCACGAAAAAAAAGCATAATCGCCTATGCTCAGAACGCTGCCCGGGATATCTATTGCAGTTATCGGGCATCCTTGAAACGCGCCGCCTCCTATGCTCTCAATGCCGTCGCCGAGAGTTACGCTCGAAAGAGATTCGCAATACAAGAAAGCGGCTTCCCCTATGCTCCTGACACTGCCTGGGATTTCTATTGCAGTTATCGGGCATTGGGAAAATGCTTTGCTTCCTATGCTCTCTATGCCGTCGCCGAGAGTTACGCTTGAAAGAGAGGAACAATCGTAGAAAGCATCAGTTCCTATGCTCCTGACGCTACCCGGGATTTCTATTGCAGTTATCGGGCATCCTTGAAAAGCGCTGCTTCTTATGCTCTCAATGCCGTCGCCGAGAGTCACACTAGAAAGAGAGGTGCAATTCCGAAAAGCATTATCGCCTATGTTCCATACGCTGCCGGGTATTTCTATTGCAGTTATCGGGCATTTGTAAAACGCGTTGTCACCTATGCTCTCAATGCCGTTACCGAGAGACACACTCGAAAGAGAGGTGCAACATTCGAAAGCGAAAATGCCTATGCTCCTGACACTGCCGGGAATTGTGACAGACTCAATGGACTTATAACTGAAAGCATTCTGCGCGATAGCTGTAACGGGCATTTCGTTTATCGCGGACGGAATCTCCACCGCGGTGTCGGTGCCTGTGTAGCCGGTGATTGTAACGCAGCCTTCCGCCACTTCATACTCAAACCCGTTAAACTCTTCCGCCGAGGCAACAAAGCACGGCAGCGAAAACACGCCGAGCGCGAGCAGAACGGAAAGAATGCGGGATAATGCCTTCATATATTTTTCTTCCTTTCCCGAGGTGATGAATGTTTATAATTATTTTATTTTATCAAATAACACCGCAAAAATCAAGGGCTCTCAGCGAGCCCTTGACTGCTTTTTTCTTTTTTATCCGGATGCTCAGGCAGAGGTTATTTCTCCTCTTTTGGGTGAGCTTTGAGCCAATGAACCGTATCGGTCAGCGACTGCTCCGCGCTCATGGGCGAATAGCCGAAATCGGCGGCCGCCTTTGCGTAAGAGAAATTGCAGTTTTCGCAAATCTTGTTTATTGAGAACGGTGTGAGCACCGGAGGCATTTTCATAATTTTGAAGAACCAGGCGCCGAGGGGGCATATAGCGAGCACGGCCTTTTTGCCGAGCTTTATTCTCGGGGGCTTTTTGTTATTAACCTTTGCGAGCACCTGAACAAATCCGTCAACCGAAAGGCATTCGCCGCTAAGGAAATAGCTCTGCCCGTTTCTGCCTTTTTCGGCAGCGGCAATCATTCCGTCCGCCACATCGCGCACATCCACAAAGTTGTAAGCGCCGAAATTGAGCGACATGGGGAAAAGACCGTTATCGTAAAGCGTAATCATTGAGCAGACACTGCTGCTGTGATGAACATCGTTGGGGCCGATAACGCACGAGGGATGCACGGAGCAGGTTCTGAAGTTTTCGTCACCCGAGCTGTTTACAAGCTCCGTTGCGGCGGCCTTTGATTTGCCGTAAGCGTCGGAAAGCTTTTCGGGATCGAAATGCTCCGGCTCTGTGATAACCGCCCTGTCGTGCCCGACAGGCACACAGTCCACGGACGACACATAAACGAGGCAGCGCACGCCGCATTTTTTGCACGCTTCCACAACGCATTTTGTGCCCTCGTAATTCACCTGCCACACAAGGTCATCCTTGGTGCCCGTGATATCCACAAGGCCGGCCACGTGATAGACGGTGTCCGCCCCTTCAAACACTCTGCAGAGATAATCAATATCATTTATTGAGCCGGTTACAACCTCACAGCCAAGCTCATCAAAATCGTGCGCGGGCGAATGAAGGGCAAGTCTTACCTTCTCCCCTCTCTCGACAAGCTTTGTAACAAGCGTATGGCCGAGATAACCTTTTGCGCCGGTAACAACAGACAATTTTTCACTCACGGAAATTCCTCCTGAAAAAACGCAAAGGGACTGCAAGAAAAACCTGCAGCCCCAATTCCGCTGTTTTGTAACATTATACCACTATCTGTGTTAAAATCAATAGATTATTGCGTTTTTTATACATATTAGGAAAATTGTCTGTCAAGCCACCTCATACAGAGATCGGTCCATACAGCGCAGTCCGCGTTATATGCCGCGTCCTCCGGCTTGGCGTAAACGGTTTTTTCACCCGTTGAGAAGCCGTGATACCCTTTTTCGAAGATGTGCATCTCAAAGGGAATGCCGCGCTCACTGAGCCTTTGAGCGTAAACAAGTGAATTCGCTATCGGCACCACATTATCCTCCGCGCTCGCAAAAATGAAGGCGGGAGGCGTTTTGCCGTCAACCTCTTTGTCAACGCCGGGGATGGGCTTCGCGAGAATATCGCTCATTTTCTCAAGGATGCAGGCGTAGCCGAGTATCTGAGCGTTCGGCCTTACCCTGCCCATTGTTGAGAGCGCCGCCGTGAGATGACCGCCCGCGGAAAAGCCGATTGCCGCCACTTTATCGGGGTCTATATTCCACTCGTCCGCCTTTTCTCTTATGAGCGAGAGCGCCTCTTCGGCGTCCTCAAGCGGCCTGGGAAACTCGGCGTTTTCACACAAGGAGTATCTGAGGATAAACGCGGAATAACCCGCGCCGATAAACTTGAATGCGATGGGCTCCGCCTCTCTGTCGGAGCAGAAATGATAACCGCCGCCGGGGATAACGAGGACCGCCGCGCGCTTATCCATATTGGGCATTTCCTTTGACAAATCGGGCAGATAAGCCGTGAGTGTAACGCCCTCGTTCTTAAGGTCAAGAGTGAAAACTTTCATCAGTAAGTCACCTTCAGAGTTTTGATTTCAAACGGTCTGAACTCAAGACGGCTGCAGTCAGCCGCGCCCTTGATTTCCTCAAGCATATTGGTTTCAAACACTTCTTTGGCGCCGTCAAAGAGAGCCAGCCTGCACTTTGTTCTTGTGCCTTCGGCCTCATAAAGACGAACGATGAACGCCTTCTCATTGTCTTCGCAGGGCTTGATTGCCTCAACGATAATGTTGCCGGCATCGGGTACGGCAAGCGGAGTGAGCGCGAAATCGCCTTTGCCGATAACGGCGGGCACATTGAGCTCATAGGCGGGCTGAATAACATTCTCCGCCGAGAAGCCACCCTCGTGAGGCAGGAAGGAATAAACGGTTTTGTGAATGCCGTGATCGCCCTCAAAGTCGGGTCTTGTGCCGCCCTTGTGAAGTGAAAGACGCATCTTGCCGCCTTCAACGGTGATGGCGTATTTGCTGTCGTTAAGTATTGCCGCGCCGTATCTGGTTTCGGAAAGGTCGGTATACTTATGGTTTACAACCTCAAACTTTGCCTTCTCGATTGAGGTGTTTCTCGTGGTGGGTCTGAGCACGTTGCCGTACTGAATCTCGTGCCTCGAGAAGTCACTGTTGATGTCCGTGTCAAACGCTACCTTGAGGAAGCGATGGTCGTCGTTCCAATTCATAATGGTGTCATATCTTATCTCGGCGCTGTCCGCGAAGAATATCGCATCCTGAGTGACGGATGATTTCGCCGAAACGGAATATTTGCTTCTTATGATATAGGCAACCTCGCCGTCGGAAACGACCTCTCTTGAGAGGAGCTTTGATTCGTCGCGGAATTTAAGCTCGATATCGGCGTCAAGATCCCAGTTATCCCAATCGTGAGGAAGGTCCTCCGCGATAAGGAAGGTGCCGAAATCACAGCCCTCGCCTTTGATTTCACAGCCGGCATTCTTATCGAAGAACGATGAGATGTAGCCCTTGTCATCAAACACGAGCGAGGCGTTGGGAGTTTCAAGAGAGCTGCCGGAGGCCTCAAACGCGCTCGCGGCGGGGATTTCACCCTTGACAAGGTTAATCTTTATACTCGAGAAAGCGGGCACGGTGACATCGCCGATAATGAGCACGCTCTTGCCGTCAAGGTTTGTGTATCTCTGCTGCTTGCAGGGGATATCGGCAACGAGTCCCTCTTCGCACTCGATGAAGATGGGGTCGCATCTGTCAAACGAGAGTGTATTTGAAACGCTCACGCATTCGCCCTCGCCGCTTGAAAGCTCCGCTATGAGCTTATGGGCGGTGTCGAGCAGCTCACCCGTCTGCTTGAGTGAAAGCTTATGGCCCGAGGGAATGCAGGTGCCGGGAAGAATATCGTGGAACTGGTTGAGAAGAAGAGTTTCATAAAGCGGATTTATCTTGTCGCTCTTCGCGATTTCGCCCTTCTTCACGGCGTCGTTTACGGTGAGAATTTCAAGGTCGCGCAGAGCGAGCTCGGATTTTCTGTTGTTGCGCTTTATGTTGTGCTGGTTTGTGAGAGTGCCTCTGTGAAGCTCAAGGTAAAGCTCGCCTTTGTATGTTGACGGGTTTTTGACCTCGCTTTCGAGCTTCTTCATAAAGTCGCCGACGGTGGTATATTCCGCCTTGGGCACGCCGTTAAGGTCCTGCGTTCTGCGGGCGGCTTCAATCATTTCATACTGCGGTCCTCCGCCGCCGTCGCCGTAACCGAAGGCAATCAGGCGGCTCCTGGTGACGCTTCTCTCCTTGAGAGATGTGCCGTATCTGTCGCCCGAAACAAGCTTTATAAGATCCTCCGGGCCGGGCCAGCAATGAGTTTTGTTGAAATGGGTGAATACCTTGGTGCCGTCTATGCCCTTCCAGTAGAAGGTATCATACGGGAAAATATTGGTGTCGTTCCAGTCAATCTTGGTGGTGCAGAAATAGTCAACCGAGCAGCCCTTCATAATCTGCGGAATTGCCGCCGAATATCCGAAGGTGTCGGGTAGCCAGAATGTGTTTGAGGTAAAGCCGAAATGCTTGCGGGTGAACCTCTGACCCCAGAGGAACTGCCTTACCATACTTTCGCCGGAAGTGATATTGCAGTCACACTCAACCCACACGCCGCCGTTGGGCTCATATCTGCCCTCTTTGACCTTCTGCTTGATATCCTCGAAGAGCTCGGGATAATATTTAAGGATGAAATTGCCGTGGCAGGCGGAGGACTGAACAAACTTATACTCGGGGTATTCGTCCATAAGTGCAATCTGGTTCGAATAGGTTCTGCCGCACTTCTTGATGGTTTCCGTGGCTTTCCAGAGCCAGGCGGTGTCCATATGGGAGTGGCCGATTATGCCGGCAGAAGGCGCTTCGGGGCCGTTTTTCTGAGAAAGAACCTCTTTGAGGAAGGGGTGCGCCTCTTTGAGAGCCGCCCTGAAGGTTGCGTCATCAACATCATCTCTTGAGTAGTAAACTCTCTTGTGCACCTCGAGCAGGGCGTTTGCGATATCGCCCTTTCTGAATGATCCGTCGGGCAGATTGTCAAACAGCTCGTTAACGGTGAACAGGTCAAAATAGAACTCCTGAATATCGTAATCCTTAACGCAGATATCAATGCCGTCAAAGGTGTACATATAGTCAAGCAGGGGTCTCTCCTCAAGAGGAGCCGTGCCCTTGTAGCTGTGACCTGAATAAACCTCAATAGCTATGTCAATTTTTTCGCCCGCCTTCGCGTTTTTGCGAAGAAGGTCGCAGTAATGATTGCCGTGGCCGGTGAATACTATCTTGGTGTTGAAGGTGCCGTAGGGCTTGCCGTTAACATAAAGAAGGGATTCATAGCCCTTGGTGTGGGGCATGATGAAAATATCCTTGCCGTCGAGCTCCGCGGGAACGGTGTATTCCGTTTTGAACCAGCAGAAGGTCTCCTCACCTCCCCAGCGGTAACCGGGCTGAACATCCGTGAAAAGGCTGTCATCGGGCACGCTGTAAAGCCTGTCCGCCGTTTCGTAAGCTCTCGCGCCGATGCTGTCTTTCTTAACGAAAATCATCGGCTCAAGGGTATTCTCAAAACGCATGAGTTTTTTGAACATTCTGTCTGTTTGCCTGTCTGTTAACATTATTGCACCTCACAGTCAAGTTTATTTTTGGGGCACACGCGCATGCATATTCCGCACACGGCGCCTCGCCCGATTTTCTGAAATTCTTTTTTCATATATTCGCTGCATTTCTGCGGGTCGAATATCTCCTCACGCGGTATTCCGTAATAGAAATCCGCTTTTTTGATTGCGCCCGCGGGGCAGGCGTCAACGCACGCCGTACAGCCGCCGCAGGGGTCAACGGGTTTTATGCCCTCACAGTCAAACGGGCAATCGGTCATCACCGTACCGAGGCGCACAAGCGAGCCGTAATCCTTATGCAGAAACAGTGAGTTTCTGCCGATTCCGCCGAGGCCGGCGAGGCAGGCGCCCTGCTTGTGAGAAAATCTGCCGCTGTAATTCCAGCCGTCTTTGTTCATACTCTGAGAAGCTGCAACGGTAATGTACTTATAGCCGTTTTTCTGAAGGTAAAGCCCCGTCTGAAGCAGGATTTTATCGATAAGAGCGTTCACCTGGCGGTAGTGGTTGAAATAAGTGAGCGTGGGCTCATCCTCAATCTCCGCTATAATCTCCTCCGAAAGGCGCACCACAACGGAAATGCCGTAGGGCAGTTTTTCGTTTATCGCGGCATCGCCGCAGGCGAAAAATCCCGCATCCGACGCGCCGAGCGAAAGAATATATTCTCTTAACTCGTTCTGAAAATCTTTCATCACGCGGTCACCTCAAAGCAGAGCCATCCGCCGCTCTCGTGCCTCTCCTTTACGGTGAGACCGTTTGCCGCGAAGGCGTCAAGCACATCCTGCTCCCTCGGGATTATTATGCCGGATGTGATGAAAACAGCTCCGTCATTCATAAACTCCCTGACATTTTCACAGAGCTTTATGACGATATCGGCAACGATATTTGCGGCGATAATGTCATATTTGCCGGTGACATTATCGGTGAGCGAGCCCTTGATAACTTTGTACTGCGGATAGGTAAAGCCGTTATTCTCACCGTTTTCAATTGCGGTTTTAACGGCGAGCGCATCAACATCAACTCCCACAGCGCTGTCAACTCCCAGAAGCAGAGCTGAGACGGAAAGAATTCCGCTGCCGCACCCGACATCAAGCATCGTTTTGCCCGGATAAGCGTATTTCTCAATTGATTCGAGGCAAAGACGTGTGGTGTCGTGCGTGCCGGAGCCGAATGCGAGGCCGGGCTCAAGGTGAATCACCTGCCTGCCTAGCGCATCATACTCCTGCTCCCATATCGGGTGAATGAGCAGGCGCTCGCCTATGGGCATGGGCTTAAAATATTTTTTCCAGTTGTTTTCCCAATCCTCATTTTTGCAGAGAGTTTCGTCAATCTCATTCTCAATGCCTTCGGCTGTGAATCTCTCGGTGAGGAAGGAGACAACCTCTTTCGGATTCTCCTCGGGGGAGATGTATATATGCACTATGCCTTTTGACCTGTCTTTAGCGAGCAAATCCTCGTCAATAAGATCGATTTTGGCAATTTCCATTGCCTCCGCTTCAAGGTTGCGGTAATCCTCAATATAAATTCCGTAAGGCACGGCCATTGAAGCGATGTCGCCCGCTCTGTCGATTTCGTCGGCGGGCACGATTATTTTTATCTCGGTCCAGTCTGCCATAAGCCCTCACTTAATATTTGTTATGAACATCCTCTGCGAAGCAAAGCACGTCTTTGACATCGATAACGGTGCCGTCATCAAGCACGGCCTTGCCGCTCAGGCGGCCGAACACCTGATGCTGATCGCTGATGATTACTTTAACATCTATCTTGGCGGCTCTGTCGATAATGGGCTCAAAGCTCATCTCAAACCTTCCGTCGCTCGAGGTAAAGGTCCAGGGGTCGGTGTAGCTGCCCGCAGGGATATTAAAAGTGACATCGTCTATCTTATGGGCTACACCGTCCCAGAAAATGATATTTTCAGTTGCCGCTTTGGTGTCACCAAAGCCGTAGCCGATATTGAAGCCGAACTTGTGGCCGTCTATATCGGCGTTGCCGCTGCCCCATTTCCAGGTGTTGTCATAAGTCCAGACGCCTCTGCCCCAATCAAGGGTGCCGAAATCGGTGGAGGGGTCAAACTCATATTCTTTGCCGTCAAACGTAGCCTTGCCGCTGGCTCTCATGCAGTTGATTTTCTGGTTATAGTAGAAAGCGGTTTCTTTCTCCGCCCAGGGGGTGGCGATAACCATAGTGTCCATATCGGGCTGTTCAAGGGTGATATCGCAGGAGAAAGTTTTGCCGTCAAGGAAGTTTTTGAAATTGCAGATAAGGCGGCGGCTGCCCTCCGACACTCTGAACTCCATATCAAGGCGCTTGTCGTGATAAGCGGTGTTGCCCTTCGCGGAGGTTGAGGGAAGGCGGAGCTTGCCCATCGGGAAAGCGTTGAGAATGGTTTCGGTATGCTCCCAGGGCTGTGAAAAATCAAGCAGGGAGACTGACTGAAGGCCGATATATCCGTCGTCGGATATTGTGAGCGCTACGCCGAAATTGTTCTTTTCGGAGAGAATCAGATAATAATCCCATTCCTTGATGCGGAATTTGGGCGCTTTAATTGCTCTGCGGTCATACTGCTGCACCATTCTTCTTGACCAGCCGGGTTCGCGCAGTGTGCCCTTCTCTGTAAGCAGGGGCTGTACATTTGTTACTTCGTGGTTTCTCATTTTTCTTCCTCCTTATATCAGTTCAACGGCGCCGTCTTCGGAGCGGCCGTGATTATACAGCATACGGTTATCAAAATGCCACTGCTTGGGGGTGAAAGCGCCGGGCTCGACCTCGTTTATTGCGGCGGATGATTCAAACATCTTTGCATCCAGATCGTCAAGCATGCTCAGCAGTATTGCCTCTGTGAACATCGGCATTTTGGCTGCGCCGAATTCCGGCACACCGTGATGCGAGATGAGCATATGCTCAAGCAGCACGAGAGTATCCTCCGAGATGCCGAGCTTTTTGCCCTCCTCATCTATCTTCATTGCCCCCATCACAAGATGCCCGAGCAGATTGCCCTTTGCGGTGTATTCGCCCGGTATTCCCGTTTCGGCGGCCTCAATTTCATCAATCTTTGTAATGTCGTGAAGAATGGCGCCTGCGCAGAGCAAATCGTAATTGACATAGGTGTAGATGCTGCACACTGCCTTTGCAAGGCGCAGTATGGAGAGCGTGTGCATAAGCAGGCCGCCCCTGACCGCGTGATGAAGCGCCTTTGCCGCAGGCCAGAAAACAATACGGTCGCGGTACTGGTCAAGTATTGCCCTTGTGAGGAGCTTGAGCTCGTAATCCGAAAAATCATCAATGATTTTTTCAATTTCCTCGAGCATCACTTCGCCCGAGAGGCAGGCGCAAGGCACATAATCGTCTATCTTAACGCCGTCCTCCGGTGTCACTTTGCGTATTCTGTCAATCCTGAACTGCTGAGCGTCGTTGAAGGTTACAAAGGTGCCTCTGACTTTGACAAAATCAAATTTTTCAAAGTTCATCGCAGGTATATCCTTGACATCCCATAGCTTTGCATTGACTTCACCGTCATTGTCCGCAAGAATAAAGTCAAGGTAATTCGATCCCTTCGCGGTCATCTTTTTTTCAACTGATTTTACAAGGCAGAAGCCCTCCGAGAGCTGATTGCCCGGCAGCGAGACAAAATTCATATATTACCCTCCTACACGGCGTATTTTTCGGAATATCTGTTATACATCTCTTTGAATGTGGCGCTGTCCGTCTTGATATGGCGCATTGCCTCGTGGAACATCATATCATTGTTCTGAAGGTCAATTATCGCGCCGGCAACATTTGAACAGTGGTCGGAAACTCTCTCAAGATTTGTAAGCAGATCAGAGAGCACAAACCCGGCGTCAACTGTGCATTCGCCTTTCTGAAGACGGCGGATATGGCTCTTTCTGATGCTCTCCTTAAGGTCGTCTATAACCTGCTCAAGCGGCTCAACCTCAAGCGCGTCGGTCGCGCTTTTGCCGGAGAGCGCATTATATGTAAGACCGAATATTTCGGTAACCGCGTTCAGAAGCACCTCAAGCTCCTTGCGCGCGTCATCGCCGAAAACAATTTTCTTGTCCGCAATCTCTTCCGCGCTTTCGAGAATGTTGAGCGCGTGGTCGCCTATTCTTTCATAGTCACCGACCACTTTAAGAAGGAATGCCGCCTCGGCGGAGTCCTTTTCGCCTATCTCACGGCCGGAGAGTTTTACAAGGTATGTGCTGATTTCATCTTCATAAACGTCGGTGCGCTCCTCGAGCTTTCTGACCCTTGCGGCCTTTTCGGTGTCAAGATTCCATAAGCTGTCTATTGCGGTTTCAAGCGCCTTGCCTGACCTTTCCGCCATTTTCAGGGTGAGAAGTCTGCACCTTTCAACAGCGAAAGGAGGAGTTGAAAAAAGTCTTTCATCAAGCTCGATTTTGTCATCCTGGTCATCCGGGTCGGTTGAATCGGGGATGAGTTTGGTGACGATTTTTTCAAGCGCGGATGTGAGCGGAGTGGCAACAAGCATTGTCAGAATATTGAATACGGTGTGCGAAGCGGCAATACCGTATAGCGAAATGGGTTTATTGAGAAAAACGGGGGCAAGCAGCCATTTCACAAGGCAGAACGCGGTGAGGTAAATCACTGTGCCGAACACGTTGAAAAGAAGATGCGAAAGAGCAGCGCGTTTACCGTTTTTGGTGGCGCCGAAGGATGAGATAACCGCAGTAACGCAGGTACCTATATTCTGGCCCATAACTATGGGTATAGCGGTGCCCCAGGTGACCTGTCCCGTTGCGGCGAGCGCCTGCAGGATACCGATTGAAGCGGCGGAGGACTGAATAAGAGCGGTAACTCCGAGGCCCATAAGCACGCCGAGGAAGGGATTGCTGAATATGACAAGCAGATTTGTGAACTGCGGTATTTCGGTGAGCCCACCGACCGAGCTTGTCATTGCCGCCATACCGGTCATAAGGGTGGCAAAGCCGAGAAGCACCGTGCCGATTTCCTTGTTTTTGCCCTTTTTTGAAAACATATAGAGTATGATTCCGATAAAGGCGAGCACGGGAGTGAATGATGTGGGCTTCAAAAGCCTGAGAAAAATATTGTCACTGCTGATGCCGTTGAGCGAAAGAATCCACGCGGTAACGGTAGTGCCGACATTCGCGCCTATGATAACATTGATTGCCTGGCTTAGCGTCATAAGACGTGAGTTAACAAAGCCGACAACCATAACCGTGGTCGCGGATGACGCCTGCGTAACAACCGTAACAGCGGCACCCGTCGCTATGCCGCCGGCCTTACTCGTTGTGAGGCGGCCCAGCAGATTTTTAAGGCCGCCGCCCGCTCTTTTTTCAAGAGCGGAGCCCATTACGCTCATACCGAAAAGGAAGAGAGCAAGGCCGCCGATAAGTGTAAAAACATCAAAAATATCCATAATGTGTCTCCGTAAAGGTAAAATTGCCCCATTACAACATATTGTATCACAGGCATACGCCGTTGTAAATAATTATATATAAAGCAACAAAAAAAGATTTGGCTGCGCACCCCGTAATGAGGTTACACAGCCAAACCCAACGCACTTATTATAAAACAGATTACACACTTTTGTCAACAAAAAATTAATAATTTATTCACATTTCTTGACTAAACCGCTTTTTTCGGTTTATAATTACGCTGTACATCCGCTGTCGACAGGCGGATACAGTGAAAGGGTGATAATGTGTTTTTGCAGTTTAACAGGGATTCCGCAAAAGAAATTGACATAAATGAGCTTGACCCCGGCATACTCTCCGCCGGTTATCTTGATACCGAAGAACTTGCGCGCTGCGGTGAGATATTCGGCTTTTCTCAGGGCACGATAGAGCGCTGCTCACGCGCAAACAGCAACTTCCGCTCCGGCGTTGAGGTATATGACGACTATACCTTCACAGAACTTCGTATTGTGAACACGCTCAATCCGGAGGCGGATGACGACTGCGTTGCGATTTATCTGAAAAAGAATCTGCTTATCGTAGTGGATGTTGATGACAGAGACGGCTCCACAAAATCGAAGTATCTCGGCTCTCTTTCAAAGCATAACCCGGCTACGACAACGCTCGAAAAGCTGGTGTGTTCATTCCTTGATTCTCTTCTCAGCTCAGATACGGCGTTCCTTGAGAATATGGGAAACACCATAACCGATATGGAAGAAGAGCTTCTTGACGGCGAGGACGGCGGCGACTTTAACCGAAGGACTCTTCAGATTAAAAAGATGCTTCTTAAAATCCACAATTACTACGAACAGCTTCTTGATATAGCCGAAACGCTCGACGAAAACGAAAATGATATTTTCCCGACAGACGAGCTTATGTTTGCGGCCAACCTTCAGAAAAAAATAATCCGCCTGAGGGAGGATACGGACTCACTCAGCAGCTCGCTCGAACACCTGCAGGATGCCTACACATCCATGCTTGACTTAAAGCTGAACAATCACATGAAAGTGTTCACGGTTATCACCACAATCTTTTTCCCGCTGACGATAATCGTGGGATGGTACGGCATGAATTTCACCTCAATGCCGGAATTCAACTGGAAATTCGGCTATCTATATGTGATTTTGCTCTCGATAATTGTTATTACACCCTTGATTATTTACGGAAAGCATAAGAAGTGGTTTTAAATCTCTGCTTTCGCATTTAAGAAAAAACTAAGCCGTGTGACGGGAACCTGTCACGCGGCTTTTTGATGTGATTATACCGGTGAAACACTTATGATATGACTATTCCCCTGTCGCTTACTCCGGTAAGGTAAACCTCGGGGCAGATGAGCGAAATTTTTTCAATTGCGGCTCTCGCGTCACCCTCATTTTCAAACAGGCCGAATACGGTCGGACCGCTGCCGCTCATCTGGCAGAGTTTGCAGCCGTATTCCCTCATTATGCGCTTGATTTCGACCCTTTCGGGCACCTCCACGACCTGCTCAAACACATTGCCCGCATATCTGCAGATGCCGTCCATATCGCCCTTTTCACAGCAATCCAGCATTCTGATTTTGTCGGGGTGATAAAGATAGACGCTGTCCGCCTCTTCATAAGCCCATTTTGTGGAAACTCCCTTTTGCGGCTTCGCGAGCACAACAAAACAGTTTCTCAGTGGCACAAGTGGCGAAAGGATGCCGCCCGTATTCTGCGCAAGGCAGGTGCCGCCCACAACACAGAAGGGCACATCGCTGCCGACTTTAAGACCCGTCCTGCAAAGCTCGGGAGCGGAAAGGCCGGCCGAATAAATCTCATTGAGCGCGCAGAGAACCGCCGCGGCGTCCGCACTGCCGCCCGCAAGTCCCGCCTCGTGAGGGATGTTTTTCTCAATATGTATCTTAGCGCCGCCTTTTATACCGGTATCCTCAAAGAAATATTTCGCCGCTTTGTAAGCGGTGTTTTTTTCGTCAAGGGGAATAGCAGGGTCGGAGGCGGTGATTCTGATGCCCTTCGGGGCATCCTCAACCGTCACGATGTCGCAGAGGCCTATGCTCTGCATCACCATGAAAAGGCTGTGATATCCGTTTTCAAGCTTTCCGAGGATGTCAAGAAAAAGGTTGATTTTGGCGTATGCTTTTACCTCTTTTTTCAATGGTACCACCTCATTCAATGGTTATCAGATGCGGCTCTCTTTTCCTGTAAACAGTCACGCTGTCAAACCCGCACCTCTTCGCGAGATCATAGGCGTCGGGCACATTGCAGCCGAGATGTATGTCATAGTGGGCATCCGACCCTACCGTCAGATATTTGCCGCCTAAATCTCTGAACCGCTTCACGATTTCCTCGTTGGGCGAGGGCACGCCTATGGGCTGGCGGTATCCTGCCGTGTTGAGTTCGAGCGCCTTGCCGTTTTTGATGAGCGTTAAAAGTATTTCGTCTATGATTTCATCATATCTGCTCATATCCGCCTCGCGGTGATATTTGCCGACGATATATCTGAGCGGATAGGTAAGATGAGCGAGAGTATCAAACTTATCCCATCTCGCCATATCAAGTTCAAGGTCAAAATACTCATCGAGGAGAGGGTAAAAATCCATATCTCCGCCGAGGTCCATATAGTAAAAATCCTCTTTGTCGGGCAGATTGTGAATGGCGCCTATAACTATGTCGTAATTATAAGTGCTCATCACTTCTTCACTCAGCGCTTTTTCGTAAGCAGCTTCGCCCATTTCGGCGCCCGTTAGAAGCTCAAGCTCATTTTTATTTCTTTCTCTTGCCTCAAGTGTATCTTCAAATGACTCCTTTGCCGTCTTGTCAAAATCATCCCTGTAATAAGCGTACATCTCAAGATGGTCTGTAAAGGCAAGAGTTTTTATTCCCTTTTCTATGGCGGCGCGGCAGAGCACATCCGTAGTATGGTGGCCGTCAAATGAATGCTCTGTGTGCGTGTGCAGGTCTACGATATTGCGGTAAGTCATGGGTATCACCTCGCTGAGGCTATTTTAGCACAAATATTCACACAATAACAGATATTTTTCAAATTTTCTTGAGTATAATTTCAAAATATGATAAAATAATGGGGTATGCAAAAAATACAAAGGACTGCGGATAAAATGAAAATTCTTGTTACAGGCGCGCTCGGTCAGCTCGGCACGGATGTCACGGCGGCCCTCAGAGAAAGAGGCCACTCGGTTATCCCTTATGATATGCCCGGCGGCGATATATGCGATTATGAAAAGTTAAAAGAAGTGTTTGCCGAGGAAAAGCCGGACGGCGTTATTCACCTTGCCGCCTATACGGCCGTTGACAGAGCGGAGAGCGAAAGCGAAATCTGCCGCGCCGTTAACACGAAGGGCACGGAAAACATCGCCGGTCTCTGCGCGGAGTACGGCATTAAACTGCTATATACCTCAACGGACTATGTTTTCGGCGGCAATGAAAATAAGTTTTATGAAACAGATGATGTCAAAGCCCCTCTCAACGTTTACGGAATAACAAAGCTCGAGGGCGAGGAGGCGGTAAAACGCCTCTGCGATAAATATTTCATAGTGAGAATTTCCTGGGTTTTCGGCGAAAACGGAAACAACTTTGTTTACACGATGATGCGTCTGGGAAAAGAGAGAGAGGAAATAAGCGTTGTAAACGACCAGACCGGATCACCCACATACACAAAGGACCTCGCTCCCCTGCTCTGCGATATGATTGAGAGCGAAAAATACGGCGAATATCACGCCACGAACGAGGGCGTTTGCACCTTCGCTGAATTTGCCGCCGAAATAATGAAAGCGTCGGGACTCAGGGCAAAAATAAAGCCGATAACCTCGGATGAGTATCCTGCGGCGGCCGAAAGACCGCATTACTCCACGCTCTCAAAAAAATCGCTTGATGAAAACGGCTTTGCGCGTCTGCCGGACTGGCACGACGCTCTTACAAGATTCACGGCTAATGTGACAGAAAAGGATAAAACTTGAAATACCCGATATATTGTGGTATAATAATGTTTTGAACAATAGATATATACTTTTTTGGAGAATTCAATGGACAATGAAGACATCAAAAAAGTGAATAGTGAAGATACGGCTTCAGCCGGTCCTTCCCCCTCTTCCGGAGAGGTGAAAGAGAGCGCGTTTGACCCTGAGGAAATCTTCTCCGCGCAGGAAACCCCGCGTGAAAGAGAAATGCGTCTGAGAGATGAGCAGCGCCGTAAGGAAGAGATGGAAGCCATTCTTGAGGATGTTGAACGCCGCTACTCCCTGCAGGCGGAAGAGGCTATGAGCAACATGGACTCTATCGTGAGCAAATCAACGGCCGTGAGCGGAGGAGAAGAAAAAGAGGTTATCGACCTCGAAGCGTTCAAGGAGGGCGAAAGTTCCGCCTCAAAGAAAAAGAAAAAGGCGAAGAAAAAGCGCGAAAGAAAGCGCAAGGAGCCCGTTTATTTTGACCCCGATGAATTAGGCGGTCTTCATTTCTGGCTCTACACGCTCGGCGACACGGTATCAAAAATCCTCGGCAGAGTGCTGGGAACAGTTTTCCACATCATCTCACTGCCCTTCGCAAAGGCGGCGGTCTCCTTCAAGAGAGCGACTGAAGGCACAAAGAGGAGCATGGACAACAGCGCCAAGGCGACAGCGAGAGAGATTGTATATTTCCGCCGTGAAATTCGCTCCGCGCGAAAGTCGCTCATAAGAGCGCTGCGTAACCCGATGTCGATACCGTCTATACTCGGTCACTACATCGGCAAAGCGATAGCGAGGCACAGGCATCTTCTGCGCACGCTTGTAAATACGGCACTCCCGATTCTTTCGCTCGTGATACTCATTATGGTGTTCAACTACTGGAACAGCGTCACCTTCGCTCTCAATGTTATCTATAACAACCAAAGCGTTGGTTACATCACGGACGAATCTGTATTCATCGAGGCAAGGGAACTGGTGCTTGACAAGCTCTCCGCTAATGAGAGCAAGGGCGAGACAGGAGCTTCGGCATCAACATTCAATGCCGGCTACGAGCTCGCGCTTGTATCGCTTGACAAGCTCAGCGACGCGAGGACGATATCGGACAACATGATTGAAAACTCTGTTGACAATCTCACAAACGCCTGCGGAGTTTACCTGAATAACAGTTTCCTGTGCGCCGTCAAAAATGAGGCGGACGCGAAAACGGTGTTTTACAACATCATTGAACCCTATGAGGAAGAAGCCGAAAGAAACGGCTACCTTGTAGGCTTCGCGGAGGATATAGACTACGTGCAGGGCCTTTACAGAGACGATCCGGATGTTATGTGGGACGCTCAGAAGCTTGAAACAACAGTGCTCGGCAAGGAGGGCGCGACAGCCGCTTACATTGTGCCCTCGCCCCAGACTCTTGAAGAAATCGCGGGCACCTGCGGAGCGAGTGTTGAGCAGATTCTGAGCCTCAACCCCGAACTCACCGGAGACGAAACATTCGGAAAAGGCGAAATCGTGACTGTACCCACGACAAACCGCCTTGTAAATATCAAAAAAACGGTTAAATCCTCAAGAATCGCGCCCATCCCCTTTGAAACTGTCACAACGCGTGACGCCACAAAATACAGCGGCTACCGTCTTGTGAGGCAGGAGGGCATAAACGGCACGCAGAGGATAGTAACCACCAAGACCTACATAAATGACGCGCTGATTGACACATCCGTAAGCAACGAGGTCATCACACCTGCGACGGACCAGAAAATCGTTATAGGAACAATGACATCATACGGCGGTATTTATATCGGTCAGGCAAGCGACCAGGGCTTCCTGTGGCCCGCTCCCAGCTGCCACTACATCAGCTCCCCCTACGGCTGGAGAAGCTCCGGCTGGCACAGCGGCGTTGACCTCTGCACAGGCAGCGGCGGCGCGATGGGCACCCCCGTTATCGCCTCGAGAAGCGGCACGGTTGAAATAGTGCAGCACTCGGGCTCCGGTTACGGCAATATGGTGGTCATAAACCACGGCGACGGCTACAGAACGAGATACGCTCATATGATGAATAATTCCATCACCGTGAGCCCCGGCGACTATGTTGAAGGCGGCAAAGCCATCGGCAAGGTCGGCTCAACGGGCAACTCCACCGGTCCGCACCTGCACTTTGAGGTTATTTATAACGGCGAAACGCAGAACCCCGTGGACTATATATCATAAAAGCATAAAGCCCTGTCGTGAGACAGGGCTTTTGATTATAAACAAAATATTTCTTTACGGAATGTTATTTCATCAAAAAGGCAGGGATTTCTCCCCGCCTTTTTAAAATATTGCATTAAACCATTATGCATTTAAATCATTTGGCTTGCGTAGTATGCGTAAACATAAAGCGCGACGACGAGGCGTCTGATGTCCGGATAAGCGAACTGTTCGCTGCTGCTGTTAAGCACAAGATAAACATAGCTCATCGGGGATATGTTAACATATGCAATCTCATTCTCACCCTCATACACATATATTGCGTACATGTCGAGGAGCTGACTTGCCTTGATGCCTTCAAGCGTCACCCTGTAAACGTTCTTTGAGCGCTTCGTTACAGACAGCTGCGTGCCGTCTTCAAGCTTTGCGCTTGTGGGCACTGCGCCGTTCTTTACCTTTATGTCAAGGTAGAGCGAGGTGGAGCTTTCAAGGTCAAGCGAGAAGGATATTCCGCTTATTCTGTCTTCGTCAATTGACTTGTAGGGTGAATACCTGCCGGATTCATCTTTTATCATTGTAATAGTTGACTCGTCAATCAACTGATCGGGCTCGGCAACAGCGGCATACTTGTCATTTGCACCGTCGCCTACATAAAATGAATGAATCCTGCCGAGATACTGCTGCGAGTAATAACCGTAAACAAGGAGATAATAACAGAAATCACACACTCTGTCGTTATAACCATCGGAATATCTGATTACATAAGTAGCATAATCCTCAACCGAATACAGAGTGCCCGAAATGCTCTTCTCTTCACCGTCGGCATAATAATGAAGGGTAGGTGTAATCTTATCCGCCATCCGGTAAGCGCCGACATAGCAGGTAAACTCATAAAGCCCGTCTCTATTTAATGAAGCTTCGTCAATTGCCTGCACAGCCTTTCCGTTCTTGCCGATATCGTAGGTTATATACACGCTGTCGGTGTCAAGGCCGCGGGGCAGGTTAACATTGAATATTACGCCTATTTCGCCGCTCAGAACCAGGGCGTGAGAAACGAAAACCGGAGTCACGGAAAATTCGGGATATCCATCGGTCGCCGCCCATACATTGACGAAGTCAAAGCCTTGCATATTATTAACCGCTTCTTCGCCTGTCATTTCGGCTGTGGTAAGGCCTTTTACGGTTTCTTCATTATTGCTGTTGTTGATTGCGCCGTATACAGAACATTTGTCGGAATCGTAATAACAGTATGTTATGTTGCCTGCGCTGTTATATGCCGCTATACCGCCCTTGCTTGAGCCTGAGCCTGCACTTACATTGCCGGTGTTATAGCTTTTTGATACCGTGCCGTTAATGCCGGAACTGGAGCTGCCGTTCATGCCGACAATGCCGCCGACGACTTCTTTTGAA
>DBWO01000051.1:35000-108791 GCA_002309055.1 Ruminococcaceae bacterium UBA1236 | reverse complement strand
GACAGCAAAAAAATGAAGCTCCTTTCCCGCCTCACGGTTTTCTCCTTCCCGCTTCGTCTGCCTTTTCTCATTTTAATGCGCCTTATCCGTAAGAAACCAGAAAAAAGCGAATAAATCCCGAAGCGCCGGTTTCTGCCGTGTGCTCCGGGGTTTTTATAATAATGAGCGTAAGCCGCCGCTTTTATGCTCCGAAAAAATATTATTATTATTCTAAATTGATATTTACTTAAAGATTATTGCCGTGTTAAAATAAATTAAGTCTATGCAAATTATTAAAATACGGAAGGGTGTTGTTATGAAAAACAGAAAGATTTTATCCGTTTTGCTTGCCGTGTGTATGGTGCTCTCGCTCATGCCCACGGGGCTTGTCGGCGCCTTCGCGCTGGGTGAGGAGAATGACCCCGTTGCTCTCGCCCTTGGTCAGAACACGCTCGGCTTTGCAGATACCGAAGAGGTTTACTGCGAATTCACTCCGGAAGAGGAGGGTGTATACCTGTTTGCTTCCTTCAGTGAATTTGATCCGGCAATCTTTCTCTACGCCCCCGGAGGGGACCTTATCGCAAGCGCTGACAATCTTCAATATGAAGATTATTTAGTCTATGATTTCGACCTGCTTGCTTCTCTTGAGGCGGATGTGACTTACACTGTTAAAGTTACTGCCGATCCCGATTCCATGCTGGCTCCCGAAGGATTTTCAATAAGTACGGATTTGCAACTCAATGTCGAGAAGCTCGATGCTGACCCATTTTTTGAGGGAGATAACATGTTTACCTATGGTGGATATTATTATTTTATTCCCGAGGAAAGCGGCATTTATTTATTCAGCTGCATCAACTGCGGCGCGGAATTCTATGACGAAACCGAGAATCAGGTCGGCATCGCCGGAGACGAAGGAATAATCGCTCTGTCCCTGAAAGCCGGTCAAGTTTGCGGTTTATACGCTATGGTTTCGAATTCGGAATATGAAGCTGAAATCTGCATTGATCTTGTTCCTTCTTTGGCGACAGGTAAAAACAGAGCAGAGGTCACCGAGCCCGGTGCCGAAATACCGATGTATTACTCCTTCACAGCCGAAGAGAGCGGAGTATATACATTTTCTTCCTGTTCGGACTACGATCCGTATGTGAACCTGTACTCTTTGCAGTTTGAAGACATTGCCTGGGGTGATGACGGTGGAAATGAATATTCCGCAAACGGTTATGATTTTTATTTATCCTATCATATGGAAGCGGGAGAGAGTTATCTGCTTGCCTTTGGCGATTATGAAGGTATCGCTCCCTATGATGTTTATGTGGACGCGGCCGATGCCACCGAGATTTTCCTCGGCGATAATGAAATCGGCAGGGATGAAACCGTGCTTTACTTTGAGAGTGAGGCAGACGGATATTATTCATTTGTTATGAATACCGGTGTGGATGCAGAATGTGTTTCCCGCTACTCCCATTATTCCCGTGAAGAAAATGATTACACCCTGCGTTTCGCAACTTATCTCGAAGCCGGAAGCGTTTGCACACTGAGGCTTACTTACTATGATCAGCCTGAAGAAGAGCTGAATATGGTTGTGTCTTATTCGGATGAAGCATATTATCTGAGTTGTGAAAACTCGATCTCCCAGTTCATTTCGTATTATGGCGAAGAAGATGAACCGATTCTTGAAGGAGACACGGTTTATTTCGGCCTCAGCAACTCTTACACTTACAGCGATCTCGCGCTGACTGTGGAAGGCACGGACGAAACCTGCGAGTTTACCGCGAAAGAATTCACCAGATTTACGGTATACAGCTTTGTTATGCCTGCCGGCAATGTAACTGTCAGAGCAACGCCTGTGCTTAAGGATTATACTGTCAGTGTAAGCACAAACGACGGTATTGCCTATGTTGAAACAGTTGGAAATGCCAACGCAGGCGACACAGTCAGGTTCACAGTGACACTCAATGATGCCTTGTACGAAATCACCGGCATCTCGGTCACTTACGATAATAACGGAACCCCTGCCGAAGTACAATATCAGGACGGCGGAGATTATTACAGCTTTATTATGCCCGCCGGAAATGTGACAATCACTCCTACTTTTAAAAAGGTAAGTCTTGAAAATGTGCCCGCCCTTACGCTCGGCGACAACATCATTGCCTCCGACGCAGGTCCCATGGGACTTTTCTCCTTCACCCCTGAGGAGAGCGGCAGATACATGTTCAGCTCTGTAATTGCCGAAGACCCGTTTGCCATCCTGTACTCCGATTCTTTATCGAAAATAGCAGAAAATGACGACGGCGGTGCCGGATATAATTTCAAAATAACGAGTCAACTCACCGCAGGCAAAACCTACTACTTAAGTATTGTCGATTATGATGACAAGAGCATCGCGGGCACCGTGACCATTGAGCGGCTTCCCGATGTTGAGGTTTTAAGCCACGCGGTTGTGCTCAGCGGAGAAATCGGAGCGATATTCAATGTTTATATCAACGAGGACAATATCGATCTCACGGATTCTTATGTTGAGTTCAATGTAGGCAAGGCCGGCACTCAGTGGATGTTCACTGAGAATGTGGAGCCGGAAAATGAAGACGACGTAACCTACTATCCGTTTGTCTGCTTTGTGGGCGCTTACCGTATGGCGGATGAAATAACCCCCGTATTCCACTATTTTGACGGTGATGAAGAAAAAACCGTGGAGCTTGAGCCCTATTCGGTGGAGGATTATCTGAATTTCGTGATCGAAAACAGTTATAATTATCCGGACGAACTGATTCCCGTGATTGAAGCGATAAATGACTACGGTTATTACTCACAGCAATATCTCAGCACGCTTCACGGCTTTACTCTGGGCGACGGCGGTAAATACGCCGCGATGTCCTCGGTCTATACACAGGGTTATAATTATGATTATGTCAAATCAAATCTCCAGAATTATGATTATGATTTATATAGTGTAACAAAGTCCGAGGATTATGTTGAGAAGGTTTCATTCTCACTTGACCTTGAATCCGAAATCAGCATGTATCTTTACATAACCGTCAAAGACGGCGTTGTGCCCGATGTAGCGTATGTTCCCGGGTATGAAGATTCGGTATTCCCGATAACTCAGTGCTCGGACAATGTTTACAGAGTTACAGTAAGCGGTCTCAACATGTACCTGGTCGACACGTATTACGATATTATTGTAGAAGATACCGAGGGCAATGAACTTGTAAACGCCAGTATTTCACCCCTGAACTATGTTTACCTGGTGCTTGACCGCTACGGCGATGACGCCGAAAAAGCCGAGCTCTGCGAAGTAGTCTGCGCTTTCGAGGAATGCTATCAGGCAATCAGAGAATATATAGACAATCCGCCTGAAATTCCGATGCCCTGATTATCAGCGCGATAAACACAATGAGAAAACACTGATTCCCCATGAATAATCTAACTCCCGCCCAACAGGGCGGGCTTTATGCTTTGACTTGATTCCGGGGTTATCAACTGAATATTTGCCAATAAAAAAGCAAGCCGTATGGCTTGCTTTCTTCCTGGTGGACCTGAAGGGACTCGAACCCTCNNCTCGACCTCTCGGATGCGAACCGAACGCTCTCCCAAACTGAGCTACAGGCCCATATAAAATGCTTGATTATTATAAACCCTGCATCCGATTTTGTCAATATAAAATGATGCCGGCTTGATTTTATTTTTATAAGGAATTTTCCGGGGCAGGGGAACGGATTGGTTGCGCCGGGTCCGTTCCGCTTCTGAACTGCGCCCATTCGGACAGCGGGAAACTGTTTATCGCAAATTAAGACAAATTGCATCATATTGCACAATTATATTTTAAGGAAATATAAAAAATTATAAAATAAAATATACTTTTTTCTTGACAAATTAATAATAAAATAATATAATCACAATGGTCTACTTTTGAAATAATAATATTCGGCAAATCCGTCGAAAGGCGGAGACGCAAAGTTTAGTGTCTAAAAGATTTTTTATCTCATGATTGACTGACTGCAAATCAAACAGCGCCCATCGGGCGCCGTCAGGTTTGCAGTCTTTTTTTAGGGAGAGATTATGGCGGCAAACGAAATGAAAAAACTCAGCCGCAGAGAACTGCTGGAGCTTCTGATCGCCGAAATGAGAGAAAACGACAGAAGAGAAGCGGAAATCGCGAGCTTGAACGAAAAGATTGAAGAGCTTAAAACTGAGCTTGAAAACGTTCACATCAATATAGAAAATTCCGGTTCGCTTGCAGAAGCGTCGCTTAAGCTTGACGGGGTTTTCACGGCGGCGGATGAGGCCGCGAAAAGATACACCGCTGAAATCAAAAACCGTTACGTTGAGGCGATGGTTCGTCTCAGCCGCGATTATATCTCGCTATTAAATGACAAAACGGCGTGTTCTTTCACGCGCCTGACTGAGAAGCTGAAATCCGGAGTACCACTTTCACAGGATGAATTTGAAAGGCTTGTGCTCATGCCCATGAGGCAGGAATATAAAAACGGCTGCTCCGCTCTGGCTGAGGAAGCGAAAGAACTTTTGAATATGCCGGGAGAGAAAACAGAATGAAAAAAAGACAAGTCAACCCGTCTCCCGAATTAAATGAACTGGAGCGGGAACTCAGCCGGGAAAAGCAGAAGCAGAAATTCCGCAAGGCGATAAGGTCAACGTTATATACTCTTGTGGTAACTGCGGCTGTTGCCGTTCTTGTGGCGACCGTTCTGCTGCCGGTAATGAGAATATACGGCAATTCGATGACGCCCACGCTGACCGAAGGAGATATTGTGATTTCGGTCAAAGGCGCGAAGTTTGAAACAGGCGATGTTGTCGGAGTTTATTACGGAAGCAAGATTCTCGTCAAGAGAATTATCGCGCAGGCGGGCGAATGGGTCGATATTGACGCCCGCGGCAATGTATATGTTAACAATGAGCTTATTGATGAGCCCTATGTTTCCGAAAGGGCATTGGGTGAATGCAATATAGAATTGCCCTATCAGGTGCCGGATAACGCGGTGTTTGTTATGGGCGACCACAGAAGAACGTCAATTGACAGCCGCAACACTTCAGTCGGCTGTGTAGAAACGGACGACATAGCCGGAAAAATCATTTTCCGTGCCTGGCCGTTCAAAAAAATAGGAGCAGTAAGATAAAAGAGGGAAATCATGCAGCAGTTTGTTGAAAGCGCAGAGCGCTATACAACAGAATATGTAAGACGCCGTAGGCGTAACAGGATAATTATGGTGCTGGGTGTGTTTGTGGTTTTCTGCACAACCTATGCGCTGATACTTCCCGCGATAACGATGGAAAGGTCGCTTGTGTGCGAGCAGGCCGAGCATGTCCACTCCGCCGCTTGTTATGAAGAGATCGATATTCCCGCGGGGAATGCGGTTGACTGCGGAAAGGAAGAGCATAGTCATTCCGATGAGTGCTATGTTAAGAAAGTTTCCTACATCTGCGGCAACACCGACCCGGACCACGCTCACACCGAAGACTGTATGTTCATCGAGCGCGAGCTCGCTTGCGGCAAGGAAGAACATAAGCACGGTGACGAGTGCATGAAAGCCGTTCCCGCCCATAAGGAAAAGATCCTGAAATGCAAGAAGGCCGAGCACGTTCATACAGACGCGTGTTACGATGCCGTTCCCGACGGTGAAATCAAAGAGCCCGATTTCGTACGCGAGATTGACGGGCTTACGGTTTCAGTCAATGCCCCGGAAGGCGCGTTCCCGTCAGCGGTCACGATGAAGGTCGAAAAGGTTGACGACGAACAGACACTCGAAACTCTGAGAAGTGCCGTTGAGGAAAAATCAGACAAGGTAATCGCTGTTGACATTTCGTTCATCAACGCCGACGGCGAGGAGGTTGAACCCAAACTGCCTGTTTCGGTTAAATTCGCGTCAGAGGAAATCTCCGGCTGTAACGAGCCCGTTGTGGTTCACCTCAGTGATGATGGAGAAACGGCGCTGGTTGACCAGACGGATGAAACCGTCACTATGAACGAGGTTTCATTTGAGGCGGAGTCGTTCTCGGTTTACGCCGTTGTTGACGGCCAGGTCAAAGGCAGGAGAACTTATAAATTCTACTGGAAAGAGCCCGAGGGCACAGAAGAGCCGCCCAAATATTTATTCCGCAATAACGCGGGTATAATTTCATATTACCAGATAGTCAAGGACGGGGAAACACTTCAGACTATTCCCGACCCCGAATATGACTCGGAAGAGAATCCGTATGTAAACCCCGATACCGGTGAGCCGATAAGGGTCAAGAGAGAATTCCTCGGCTGGTATCTTGCAAACGGAACAAAGCTCGAATTCGAGCAGCCGGTAACAGTAACCCAGGAAGAGGAAGTCAGCGTTTACGCGAGATTCACTCAGGTTTATTTCGTCACATTCTATTCCGGAGCCAAAAGCCATGACACCGAAACCGGAGAATTCAAAGATATTATTCTGACAAGTAAAGCGGCTGTTCCCGACAATCTGTCATCCGGAGAAGAAAATCCTCCCGCGACTGTTACGATAAGCGATATAACGGTTGAGGCACCTCTGCCGACGAAGGCGTTCGCAGGATGGTCATATACCGAAAACGATACGACGGCCATTCCGGGCGACACGATAACAGTCAACACTTACCGTACCGAGCTTTATCCCGTCTTTGAGGATGCGTGCTGGATAAGATACCAGGCAGACAAAGTCGGCGAGGGAGCCGAATATGTTCCCGCCATACATATACAGCCCGGACACAGCATTTCCCAACTCGGTGTTTCCACCGAAGAGGGTATGGAATTCCTCGGATGGTACACAGAGCAGGACGGCGGTATTCAGGTTACCAACGGAAATGGAAGAGTTGTTACGACCGGCGGAACAACCTATCTTAACGATGCGCGCACAAACTATCTCAGAGGCGGAGCGTTAACCCTTAATGAAGATATAACACTCTACGGTCATTGGACCGGAAAGATCGTCAACTATACTGTTGTTTTTTGGCAGCAACAGGTTACCGATCACAAAGACGCCACAAACGATGACGTCGCTGAAGGCGAGCAATACAGCAATCTTAAAAAGCATTACGATTACGCCTATCACGTAGTCCGTCAGGCGCAGGCAAAAACCACGGTCAGTACAACGAATGCTGACAAGCGTTACGATACAAATACACCAAGCGGCGTCACCGGCGACAATTGGGCCTTCTACACATTCAATTCGGCAAAAGACAAATCGATAACGGTAGGAAAAGACGGAAACAGTGTTCTGAATGTCTATTATGACCGGAAACTGATGACAATAAACTTTTATAAAAAGAGTAGCGGCACCGAGTATTACACGACTCCGTCAGAAACATTTACCGGTCTTTACGGACAGACTCTGACTCAGAAGGATGCCGAAGGCAATCAGATGTACTCATACATTTGGCCCAGCACAGATAACACAGATCCTGAGAACCCAATTAATCTGAAATGGCAAGAAGCTACCGTTACAACCGATAACAACGGAAATGTAACAAGTGTCAAAGTTGGCAGAAACGCCACTACTCAGACATATATTGACGGATTTATTTTCCCGGCAAGATACGGAAGCCAGACTGTTTACAGTCTTGCTAACAGCGGCAATCTCGGAAATGGGGACATCCATCATTATCTTGAACAGTCCGACGGTACATTTGCACTCAAACAAACGGTCCATATGAATGCAACTTCCAGTCCGTTTAATTTCACAAATAAATTCACCGGATATGAAGTTACGTATTATGTGACTAAAGGCGCGACTACCAGACCGCCTGAGACCTATACCGCAAACGACAAGAAACCGATTACCCAGGGTACTAATTACAGCAGTTCATCTCAAGCTTATCAGTACACAAACGATTTCAGCCGCTATGATTTGTATGTTTTCCATGTCCGGTCTGAGCGTCAGATAGTTTTCTTCGACTCAATGGGCGACTATGAAGACGGAAACGGAACGCATACGGTAGCAGCCGCGTCGATGACATTCAAGTATCTGGACGATATCAGCTCCGTAGCGAACAAACAACCGGATTATATAAGAAGCAGATATTTCTTCACCGGCTGGTATGCGGATCCCGCCTGTTCGAAAAAGTATGATTTCAACAGACAGATGCCCAATAACAACATCCAGGTTTATGCCGGATGGGATACCCAGTGGTACTGGATCAAGATAGATCCCAACGGCGGCGCATTAACCGAAACAGAAGCCACCTGGTTCTGGGAAGAAGCAGAAATCGGCAGAGTTGAACCTTATTATGATGTCAAGAGAGACTTCGTTGAGGTTGAGGATTATGATGAAAACGACGTATTCTATTATCATTATGACGAGTTCGATACCGATCACGCGCTTGATGATGATTATCCGCAGCCGATGACCCGTCAGGCACGGTACACGACAGATCCCGACGATGCTACCGACACCGAGACGAAATATATCTACCTTCCTTCGAATTATTCCTTGTGGGGCTGGTATAAAGTCGAGCTTGACGCAAACAATCATATTGTCAAGGACGAGTCGGGCGAGGATGTAATGTCGCTGTATGACTTTGATACCCCGGTTACCGGAAACCTGTTGCTAAGGGCAATGTGGAAAAAGGTAGGTCAATACAGTGTCACATACTCGGCGCAGGGTTATCTTCTGAATTCCGACGGCACCTATTCTGAAGGGACTGTAATATCGGGTGAAAACGCTCCCAATGACAAGTCGGTATATTCGGACAAATCAAACGCGCAGGCAATGCCGAAGCCGGAATCTCCGGAAGGATACGAGTTCCTCTACTGGGCTCTGGTTGATAACGACGGAAACATAGTCAGAAGATATTACCCCGGCAACACCTATATGATAAACTCCGACTATGCGGATGAACACAACACCCTGCATCTCAAAGCGGTTTATCTTAAATATGAGGACCTTCCGGTTGAAGCGGCGGGAATCAAGTATAATTCAAATACAGTTGATATCCTCGGCAACACGCTTGTTACCGAAAGCGGCACCGTTCTTCCCGCGATTGAAGCGGTCGATCAGAAGATACAGTATAATGAAGCAATAAATATTCGTTATCTTAACGAGTTCACCTCCGGCAGTTACAGCCAGGGCGATGTGAGCTGGAATCAATGGGATGAACATACGGGATATACGTTCCTCGGTTGGGACCAGAACCCGTATCTGAATGAAACCCAGACGCCGCAGTTCAAGTATAACTCAGCCAACGGAAAGTTCTATGTTCAGGACCCCGACACCGGAGAGTATACCATTGAGGTCTCGCAGATAGCCGGCGATGAGATGGATCCCAAGCCAAACACGCTCTATGCTATATGGGAACCCACCACGGTAAGCGTAAACATAAGCAAGGTGGTTGAAGGAACAAGCGATGACAAGCTGAAAGAATTTGACTTTGACGTTCATTACATTCATTATAATATCACTACTTCCTCCAAGGAGGAAAGGAATGATGCCTTCACTCTGAAAGACGGCGACCCTGCGATGCAGCTTAATAACGTTGTACCGTTCGGTATGATAATGACCGTTAAGGAAACAACGGCGGATGATTCGTTTGATACGGTTTATACCGGAATAAGAAATACGGACGCCTACCACAATGAAGTAACTCCGGCAGTCACCCTGACTCCGCAGGGAGCAGAAAATAACCAGTTTGTTATAACCGGTGACACCGATATTACGGTATATAATATCCGTAAGGAATACGCCGTTTCGATAATGAAGACAAACGAAACGCTTTCACAGCCGCTGGCAGGAGCGGAGTTCACTCTGAAAGGTCCCGACGATGAGGTGCTTTATAACAACATCGTGTCCGGAGCGGACGGCATGCTTTCGGCATCGGGTGTCTCGGTATTCAACCTTGCCCACACGGGCGGTCCCAATGCAGGGGCGACGAATTACGAGCTGATTGAAACCAAACAGCCGGAAGGCTACGCAATGCCTGCCGATCCCGTTATAACGATAGCGGTTTACGCGGATAAGGTCATCGTGAAGCAAAACGGCAACGAGCGCACGTATGCGGGTTCCACCACATTATCGAACGGAACTGCTCCCGTAACAGTTCAGGTTACAAACACGATGAGCGGTCACACCCTGCCTATGACAGGCGGCAGCGGAATCTTCTTCCACATCACCGCCGGAGCGCTGCTGATGACAGCCGCGGCATGGATTTACATTGTGCGCCGCAGACGTGACGCAGTAAAAGCATAAACATCAACCGATATATAATTAAAGTTAAGGAGACAAATTATGAAAACCATTAAAAGAATTTCAGCTGTTTTATTTGCAGTAATTCTTGTCGCGGTGTCGGCAGCGCCGGCTTTCGCGGCTGATCACAAGGGCGCAATCAAGGTTACTGATGTTACGCCCGAAAAGACTTACAACATTTACCGCATTTTTGATATGTCGGCAGATGTTGACGAAACCGATCCCGACAACCCCGTAATCAACGGCGTTTACTATGAGGTTAACTCGGACTGGACAGATTTCTTCACCACCGGCGCGGGCGCCGCGTATCTTTCCGATACCGATTCCACAAACTCACTGCCCGTTACCACATTTAACAGCGCAACCAAATATATCAACATTACTGACGCGAATGTAGCAGAGTTTTCAAAGAAGGCGCAGGCATATGTTATCAGCAAGCCCGTTGCTGCCACCGCTTCTCAGAACGCTCCTTCAGCAGGAACAACTCCGATGGAGGTAAACTTCACAAACCTCGACCTCGGTTATTATCTTGTTTATCCTTACGGCGCGACTCAGCTTAAAGGAACAAACGCTTCTGTCTGCGCTCTTACTTCCACAGATTTCACTCAGGAAATAGTTGCGAAATCAGAGTTCCCGACCATTGAAAAGACTGTCGGCTCAGGCGAAACCGACGGCAGTTACGATATCGGCGATACCCTCGACTTTACAATCAAAGGCGTTGTTCCCGATACCACAGGTTACACAACATATATCTACAAGATTTCCGACGAAATGTCCGCGGGTCTTGCGTTCGACACAGATTCACTTACAATCACCGTCGGCTCAAACACTCTCACAGATACCGACCTTGAGGACAAGACAGTTTCAACAACCGGATTTTCATTCAAAATCAAGAATATAAACGATACAACCCGTTACAATGTCGGCGATGAAATCACCGTTACCTATTCGGCGACAATCACCTCCAACGCGCTCAGAAACCGTCCCGCAAACGAAGCAGCCGAGGAATCAAACAATGCCCAGCTTACATACAGCAACGATCCCACGATTACCGACGGCACAACTACCAGCAACAGCACTCCCGTTGAAGTCAAGATTTACACCAGCACGATTCAGATTAACAAGGTTGACTCCGAATCCGCTGACGCAACTAAACTTCAGGGCGCACAATTCGTTCTCAAAAAGACCGAGGGCACAGATGTCAAATACTACAAGCAGGATCCTAGCACAAAAGAAGTTACATGGGTTGCAAATAAAGCCGACGCAACTGTTGCAATCTCAGGCACTGACGGCAAGGCAGTCTTTGAAGGCATCGCGGACGGCACCTATCTGATTGAAGAAATCGCCCCTCCCACCGGCTACAACAAGCTCAGTGCAGATGTCACCGTTACAGTTGACAGCAAAACAGTCGGTCATAATGTTACCATTGAACAGCCTATAGTAAACAAGAAGGGCGTTGAGCTTCCCGGAACCGGCGGAATCGGTACCACGATTTTCTATACTCTCGGCGCTATCCTTGTTCTCGGCGCGGGCATCCTTCTCATTGCAAAGCGCAAGATGAAAAGCAAAGCAAACGGCTGATTATCATAAATGAAACGCAAAAGCGGAAGATTGTCAACGGCTCTGCTTGTTCTCATATTTCTGGTCGGTTTGTCGCTGATGCTGTATCCGGCTGTTTCAAACAGATGGAACGCATATCATCAGACACAGGCGGTGCTGGGATATGAAAAGGAAATCAGGAATCTCAATCAGGGGTTTCTGAAAAAAGAAATTGAACTTGCGAGAGAATATAACAGGACTGTTGCCGCAAACGGCATGGTCTGGAAAATGAATGATATTCAGAGAGCCGAGTACGATTCTTTGCTGAATATTGACGGCAGCGGAATTATGGGTTATATAGAAATTCCCAAGCTCAAAATTATGCTGCCCGTTTATCACGGAGTTGAGGAAAGAGTTCTTCAGAGGGCAATCGGCCATATTGAAGGTTCTTCCCTGCCCGTAGGCGGCGAAACAAGCCACTGCATAGTTTCCGGTCACCGCGGACTTCCGTCGTCAAAGCTTTTCACGGATATTGACAAGCTTATGCCGGGAGATCAGTTCACTCTGAACGTAATGGGCGAGGTGCTGACCTATGAGGTGGATCAGATTCACATAGTTGTGCCTGAGGATTTTTCCAATCTCGCGCTTGAAGAAGGCAGGGATTACTGCACGCTTGTGACATGCACGCCTTACGGAATCAATACGCACAGATTGCTTGTGCGCGGCCACCGTGTGGCAACAAAAGAAGGAAGCGCGGCCGTAACCTCCGAAGCGGTCAGGATTGATCCGCTGATAGTGGCTCCGGTTCTCGCAGCGCCGATACTTATGACGTGGATAATTCTTGTGCTCACACGGCCGGTAAAAAAGAAAGAAACAGAAGAAATTATAAAAGGAACGAGGTGAATCCGAATGAAAAAAGCAATCCGTACACTGACAGTGACGTTGTGCTGCCTTATACTGATATTCACGGCTGCCGCGCCGGCATTTGCCGCGGATTTCAATCCCTATGAGGAAAACAGTTTAGAGATTATTTTTCAGGCGGATAAAGACACCCTGATTCCCGGGGCCGATTTTCATATTTACAGAGTCGGAGCGGTTGACGAGGACGGTGATATTTACGCGGTTGAGCCGTACGGATACTATCCCGTTCTTATCACTGAGGTTGACAATGTCAGCGGGAATTTAGGCGCAGCTCTCGCGCTCAAAGGCTTTGTGCTGGCGGAGGATATCGCACCCGATGCTTCGGCGCAGACCGACAGCGCCGGCAGATGCAAGTTTAATGGCCTTGATTCGGGCATCTATCTTGTATTTTCCGATCCCTGCGAGTATGACGGCAGAATATACTCCTCAAAGGCAATTCTTATTCGCCTGCCGGCAAAAAACGTTGAGGGCGAATGGACAAACGATGTTCAGATAATTCCGAAATCCGATGTCAGGGAAAAAACCGGTGCAAGCATTGAACGCAAGGTCCTGAAGGATTGGGAAAATGAGGACATACTTCATATAACAAGGCCGTTTTATGTTAAGGTGCTTCTTCTCAAAGACGGCGAGATATATGATGAGGTGCGCCTGAGCGAACTTAACCACTGGCGTTACACCTGGAGCAATCTCGATGAAACAAGCGACTGGACGGTTGCCGAGATTCCCGCTCCCTATGCCTACACCGTATCGGTGACACAGGAGGGCGAAACCTTTGTTATAACAAACACAAAGAGAGATAAATCCACTCCTATTATCCCGATAGTGCCCATTATCCCGATAGTACCGATTATTCCGATTGTTCCCATCATACCTTTTATTCCGATTATTTTCATCCCGGGAATAACACCCGAATTCCCCGAAATTCCGGAAATTCCTGATATACCCTCGCTCCCGATTCAGCCGGTCGATCCTGTGCCTGAAACGACACCGCAGTCTCCCGATGACGCTCAGGAAACAGAAAAGACCGAGCCAACAGATTCCGGACAGCTCCCGCAGACAGGCCAGCTTTGGTGGCCTCTGCCTGTTATGGTTGCGGCAGGCCTGATACTCCTGGTCTGCGGAATCGATCGGAAGCGCAAGGAGAGGGAAAATGAAGCATAAAGGAACAAAACTGATAATAGCAGGGACAGCACTTCTTGTGCTGTCCCTTGGGCTTTTCGCTTATAATATCGTGACCGATTATCTTGCAGGAAAAGCGGCAGACGGAGCGGCGGCTGCAGTTTCGGAGAATACAGGGACCGTCAGGGAAACAAACGATGCCGGCGAAGCTATAATTCCCGATTACATACTCAATCCCGAAATGGATATGCCTTGCGTCACGGTTGACGGAGTTGATTATATCGGCATTGTCACCCTGCCTTCAATAAATCTTCAGCTTCCCGTTGCGGCTGAGCTGACAATGCCGGTGCTGAAAAATTCACCCTGCCGTTACAGCGGTTCGGCTTATCTTGACAATATGGTTATAGCGGCGCATAATTACCGCTCCTATTTCCGTGACCTTCAGAAGCTGTCATCGGGCGATACCGTGATTTTCACGGATACCGACGGCAACGTGTTTGAATACTCGGTAAAGGAAACGGAAATCCTTAAACCTACGGATATTTACAAAATGACTTCATACACAAATGGTCTCACGCTTTTTACCTGCACAGCGAGCGGCAGGGCGAGAGTGACCGTTAGATGCGAAAAAATCACAGAGAGCCGTTAACCTGATAATACAAAAGGGCCGCCGTTTGCGGCAGCACTCCTGTCGGCACGGATTTAATGTTTAACCGTCTTGATATGAAAAAGAAAAACCGGCTGCAGAATAACCCTGTGGGTTATAACTGCAGCCGGTTAATTTTACAATTTGAAAATTGCTCGGGCACTTTTATTGATTATTACTGTCTGCTTTCTTTTCGGCATACATTTTGCTGTCCGCCTCACGGAAAAGCTTATCAAAATCATCGCGTGATGAAACATTGCTTTGAGCAACGCCGAAACTGCACGTGATTTTTTCTTCCACTCCGTCAATTGTCAGGCGGCCGAGAGCTGATTTCACTCTTTCGAGTCTGTCCTCAAACAGGCCGAGCTCCGTATCGTCCACTAGAACAAATTCGTCTCCGCCGTAGCGGTAAACCGTGTCAGACCCGAACTCATTTTTGAGAACTCCGGCTGTTGCCTTGATGATTTCATCGCCGATGGCGTGACCGTATTTATCGTTGAAGTGTTTGAAGCGGTTAATATCGCAGACACACAGCACGGTATCTTTACCTGTATGCCCGATATAATCGCTTGAAAGAGCGTAACGGTTCTGGATATCGGCAGTAATGTCGGTCCTTGCGGCAAGGCGTAGCTTTTCGTTGAGCGCCGTGACCTCTGCCCTGCTGTTCAGGAATGCCGATGTGTTTTTGTATTTTGATATTGAGCCGAAAATGCACAGCAGCATAAGCGCGCTGAAATTGAACACGTTGATGTTTTTTGCACCGTCAAACCTGTATATAAGGAAAAGCAGGGTGCCGAATGACATCGTAACCATAGCTATGCTGTAAATGGGGCGGATAACAAGGGTGCATATCATGCAAACGATGACTGCGTAAAACGTGAGCATCTGTGTGGAATTTATGTAGTGATTGTAGGAAACAAACAAGCCCCACACTGCCATAGCCGCAAAAAGCAGAAGAGTTTCAAAATTGACAATCTTATAGTCGGATGAATGATTCCGCTTTAAAAGCCGCAGGTTTATCTGAAAAACCACGCAGAACAGAAAACCGAAAGTGAGCGACTTGATGCTGCGTGAGGTATTGACTCCGTTCCAATCCGTAGCGAAGAGCAAAACCAGGCCGATTGCTTCAATAATGCCGCCGATAAGCGAAATCATTGTCAGACTTCTGAAATTGATTTTTGCTGTTTCGGTTCTGAAATTACTGTCGGTTTCCGGTAACAAAAATTCTTTTATTCGTTTCAGAATATCGGTCATTTCTTTTCACCGCTGAATAATATGTTGATAAAAAAACATGAAAAAATTAATACAATTCGGTTTTATTATAGTAGTAAAAAAATCAAAATGCAATACTTTTGTTGTAAAAAGAGCCATATTACAGGCCTCATTTTTGTGATTATAACGAGAAAAAAGAGGATAAAAACAGCGCTGAACCGCAATTTCGCGTGTGAAATGGGAGGGAAAATAAATGAAGAATGTTTACATCAGCACAATAACACAACATATAGAAGTTACATTAAGGAAAATAATACAAATAAACGTGCAAACAATATGTAGTAATCAAAGCCGAAAATCCTGCTGTGTGAATCGGGGCAAATTTGCGCGGCGGTATTTGCTTGTTCCGAATTAAAAAAACTTAAAGACCCGGTAGCAATCTGAGCACTTTACATTCGCAGGACTGCGGAGTATAATGGCAGACAGATGATTATTCATTCCGGAGGTGAAAGAAATGCTCAGGACCCTTGCGGTTATAGTATCATTTTTTCTGTTTTTCGGCAGCGGTGCCGCGCCTTATTCATACAGAGACCCGGCCGGCATCAGGATGAGCGCGGTTGTGCTCTCCGATATGCATATGGAAACAAACAGTTTTTCCCGCTTTGAAAAAATCGGCTCGACGCTGAGCGGAGTTTACTCCGGCGGAAATTCGCCCGATGTGCTTGCTTTTGCCGGCGACAACACTATGAACGGGCAGTCGCTTGAGTGGTTTGATTTTTACGGCTTTATCGGCAGATTCAATAAAGGCAGCGATGTGCTTGTGGCGATGGGCAACCACGATTTCGGCAACACCGCCGATGAAGGAACTTATGAGAAGCTCTCGGCGAGAGCAATTGAGAAATACAATTACTACTGCGGCGCGGACATAGACAAGGTTTATTATTCGCGCGATTACGGCCCGGCGAAGTTCATTCTGCTTGCTTCCGAGCATAACGCCGAAAATACGGTGGAAGTTATAACGGACAATCAGGTTCAGTGGCTCCGTAATGAGCTTGCGGACTGCGCGTCACAGGGCAAAACCGCTGTTGTGATAAACCATAATCCTCTTTACGGAAGAAACGGCGACAGGTCATATTACAGCTTCAATCAGATTGAAGGATGCGAAGCGGTTGACAATGCCCTGCAGTCCTGCGGAGCAAACGTCATTTTTGTCAGCGGTCACACACATTTCGGCATGAGCTCCTCAAGCGTTACGCAGAGCGGAAATGTCACCTATATCAATCTCCCGTCCGCCGGCAATGACGGCAACTACCGCGCCGACGAGGGCGGAGCGGACCACGGCATAGGTATGATAATGGAGTTTTATGACGAAACGCTTGAAATCACATTCCGCAACTTTGCTCTCGGTAAAAATCTTGACGCATACTCACTTACCATAGACCTTGTGTGAGGTTATCATGAAATCAAACGGCAAAAGCAGACAGGCGGTTTTCTCCGTCATCCTCGCGGGCGTGCTGTGGGGAATAATAAGTATATTCATTAAAAATCTTTCGGCGGGCGGCATCGACGCTCTGCAGATTTCATTTGTCCGAATGGCGGTCGCGGCTCCGCTTTTCACCATATTTATTCTTATAAAAGACAAGGCGAAGCTCTGCATAAAGCCGAAGGATATATGGATTTTTATCGGCACCGGCGTTGTGAGCGTTGTGCTTTTCAATATATTCTATTTCTACACGATGATAAAATCGCAGGCGAGTATAGCTGTGGTTCTCCTCTACACCTCTCCCGTTTTTGTTATGCTTCTTTCCGCGATTTTTTTCAAAGAAAAGATAACAGGCGTAAAGGTTATTGCCGTTTTGCTGACTCTCGCGGGATGTGTGCTTGTGGCGGGCCTCGCGGGCGGCGGATACACCGTAACCCCGGTTGTGCTCCTGACGGGTCTTGGCGCCGGCCTTTTCTATGCCCTTTATACCATTTTCGGCAGAGTGGCTCTCGAAAAATATGATACTCTCACAGTTACGGTCTGGACCTTTCTTATGGGTCTGCCCGCCGCGGCGGCAGTAGGCAAACCGGTTCAGACGGTGAGTATTCTCATCGCCTCGCCCCGGATGATACTTTTCGGCATAGGTATTGGCATATTTTCAACCGTGTTGCCCTATTTTTTCTATACAAGCGGCCTGAAATATATGGACGGCGGCAAGGCGGCAATCCTTGTGGCGGTTGAACCCATCGTGGGCGCGGTAATCGGGATGACAGTTTACGGCGAGAGCCGCGGCGCAGGCAAAATTGCGGGTATTGCTCTCATACTGGCGGCGATAGTTTTGCTCAACATACCAAAGAAAAATAAAACGAAAGGTGAGATAAACAATGAGTGAACAGAATTACAAACAGCAGGCGGAGCAGATTGTGGAAATGATAAAAGAGCTTGTCAAGGACGGAAGCGCCTCAAGAGTTATCCTCAAAAGAAAAGGCGAAACTCTGCTCAACATTTCGCTCAACACCGGCATAATAGGTGCGGTTGCCGGCCTTGCAATGGCTCCCTTCGCGGTGCTCACGGCGGCTCTCATCTCATTCGGGCTCGACTGTGAAATCGAGATTGAAAAGAAAGACGGCACCGTTATTAACCTGAACGAAACCGAGTTCGGCACCAAGCTCGAAAACATCAAAAACAGCGCTTTTGATATGGCAAAAGGCGCGTTTGAAAAAGCGAAAAGCGGCGAAAAAACCGTTGAATTTGAAGACGCAGACGAAGAAGAGAAAGAAGAATAAAGCAAAGCCCCCGTTCATCAATACGGATGAACAGGGGCTTTTATAATTACGGATATAACTGCTTCCGGAGTTTTTCGTCACGGAACGTTCCGGAGAGCAGTCTGTTCAGAAAAAAGCGCAATTCACGGTTGCAGATTTCCCGAATCACCGCGTTTGTCACGCGATTTCCGGCGTGAGGTTAATCACGATATAATAAACGATTTCGCCCTGATAGGTAAAAAGCACATCATAGTCGCCTTCGCCGAATTCCTCGCTGAAAACATAGGGATCAAAGCAGGGGAAATCCGGTTCTTCCTGGCCGGTGAATGTTTCGCAGAAAGCGGCCTCTTCAGCGAGCTCATCAAACGGTATATTTTTGTAATTATCAAACGGGCGGTGGGGCAGGCAAAGCACTTTCGCATCCTCGGAATCGGGATTGCTGTAAGGCGTGTCAATATAGAATCCTATACGCTCATCAAGGAAAAATCCGCTGCGGATACCTTCTGTTGCGTAGGGTTTTCCGTTATTTTCCGTTGCCGAACGGTTGCCGTCAAGGCGCAGGCCGTTAATCACAAACGGTGTCTCACCGTTCACGGTAACGAGGGTGCCGAGTGTGTAGTTATCCTCAACGGAATAAGTGGGGAGTGTTTCGCTTTCCTGCGAGGCGGGGACTGATTCGCTCTCAGCTTCGGATGACGCAGGAGCTGTTTCTTCCGGTTGAACTTTTTCGCCGCAGGCGGCAAACGAGAAAACAAATGCGAGGCAGAGTATTATCGCGAATGCTTTTTTCATATTTTTCTCTCCTTTTTAAAGATGTAAAAATTATATAATAGTGTGACACGGCTTGTCAACCGCGCTCCGCGGTTTTTGCCGGACAGTTTAATGAAAAAAACTGTTTATATTTAAAAACAGATGTGATATAATACTATGAAATCGTCATTTAAGCGCAAAGGAGGTGCGGAAAGTGGATAAATTTGAGCTTGTCGCTCCCTACAAGCCGATGGGCGACCAGCCGCAGGCCATAGCGGAGCTTACAGAGGGTATAAAAAAAGGTTTCAGAGAGCAGACCCTGCTCGGCGTTACCGGCTCGGGCAAAACATTCACGATGGCGAATGTCATAGCCAATGTCAACAGACCCACTCTCGTGCTCGCGCACAACAAAACGCTTGCCGCGCAGCTTTGCAGCGAATTCAAGGAGTTCTTTCCGAACAACGCGGTTGAGTATTTTGTTTCTTACTACGATTATTATCAGCCCGAGGCGTATATTCCCACAACGGATACTTACATTGAGAAGGATTCCGCTGTCAACGATGAGATAGATAAGCTGCGCCATTCCGCTACCTCCGCGCTTTCGGAAAGGCGCGACGTTATTATTGTGGCATCCGTCTCCTGCATATACACTCTCGGCGACCCCATAGATTACAGAAGCATGGTCATTTCTCTCAGAACGGGTATGGAAAAAAACCGGGATGACCTCATCGCAAAGCTCATCGCGATTCAGTATGAGCGCAACGATATCGAATTTTCGCGCAATAAGTTCAGGGTCAGGGGAGACGTTGTGGAAGTTTTTCCCGTTTACTCAAATGAGAGCGCGATAAGAATAGAATTTTTCGGCGATGAAATTGACAGACTTTGTGAGATAAATCCTCTCACCGGGCAGGTGAAAAGTACGCTTTCGCACGTGGCTATTTACCCCGCCTCGCACTATGTTATCTCACCCGATAAAATGGAGCGCTCCATTGAAGAAATCAGGGCTGAAATGGAAGAGCGCGTAAAATATTTTGAAAAAAACGGCAAACTCCTCGAGGCACAGCGCATAATGGAGCGCACGGAATACGATATGGAGATGCTGCGCGAAACGGGTTTCTGCAAGGGCATCGAAAACTATTCGCGCGTTATGAGCGGCCGCCCGGCGGGCTCCGCGCCCTTCACGCTTCTCAACTATTTCCCGGATGATTACATACTGTTTATAGATGAATCCCACGTTACCATTCCGCAGGTGCACGCGATGTACGGCGGCGACAGAGCGAGGAAGGAAAGCCTTGTGAAATACGGTTTCCGCCTGCCTTCCGCCTTCGATAACAGGCCGCTCACCTTTGACGAGTTTTATGAGAGAACGGGGCAGAAAATTTTTGTTTCCGCAACTCCGGGCAAATTCGAGAGAGATAAGAGCGCGCGTATTTCCGAGCAGGTCATAAGACCTACGGGCCTTCTCGACCCCGAGATTTCCGTGAGACCCACCGAGGGGCAGATTGACGATCTCGTGTCCGAAATAAATATGCGCACGGAAAAGAAGCAGAGAGTGCTTGTAACAACGCTCACCAAAAAGATGGCGGAGGACCTCACCGATTATCTTGACGACCTCGGCATAAAGGTGAGATATATGCACCACGATATTGATACCATTGAGCGTATGGAAATTATAAGAGACCTTCGTCTGGGTGAATTTGACGTGCTCGTCGGCATTAACCTTCTCAGAGAGGGCCTTGATATCCCCGAGGTGTCGCTCGTTGCGATACTCGACGCGGACAAAGAGGGCTTTCTGCGCAGCGAAACATCGCTTATCCAGACCGTCGGCAGGGCGGCGAGAAACGCCGAAGGCTCTGTCATAATGTATGCCGACAGCGTAACGCCTTCAATGGAAAGCGCAATCAAAGAGACTGTGCGCCGCCGCGAGAAACAGCAGAAATTCAATGAGGAAAACGGAATTGTTCCGAAAACCATAGTGAAGGATGTCCGCGAAATTATCGAGATATCCTCCAGGACGGATGACGACGGCAAGTCATACGCGAAGATGAGCAGGCATGACAGAGAGGTGCTTATCGCCAAGCTTACCGCAGAGATGAAGGCGGCGGCAAAGATACTTGAATTTGAGCACGCGGCCTATCTGCGTGACAGAATTGATAAAATCAAAAAGGCGGGCAGACGCTGAGCCCGTAAGAGGTTAAAATGATATCCGAAAATATTATCGTAAAAGGCGCAAAAGAACATAACCTGAAGAGCGTGGATGTGACCATTCCGCGTGATAAGCTCGTGGTTTTTACCGGGCTTTCGGGCAGCGGAAAATCCTCCCTCGCTTTTGACACAATTTACGCCGAGGGCAGGCGCAGATATGTTGAGTCACTCTCATCCTACGCCAGGCAGTTCCTCGGTCAGATGGACAAGCCTGCCGTTGAGAGCATTGAGGGCCTTTCACCCGCAATCTCAATCGACCAGAAATCCACATCCAAAAATCCGAGGTCAACGGTCGGCACCGTTACCGAAATATATGACTACCTGCGTCTTCTTTACGCGAGGATAGGTACGCCCCATTGCCCGGAATGCGGACGCGAGATTATGCGCCGCACCGTGGACGATGTTGCCCTCAAGCTGATGGAATTGCCCGAGGGCACAAAGCTTCAGATTCTTTCACCCATAGCCAGGGGCAAAAAAGGCAGGTTTGAAAAAGAACTTGAGCAGATAAGAAAAAGCGGTTTTGCCCGAATCAGGGCTGACGGCAGCATCTATGACCTTGCCGAGGAAATCAAGCTTGACAAAAACATAAAGCACAATATCGAAGTTGTGGTGGACCGCCTTGTTATCAAGGAAGGCATTCGCCCGCGCCTTACGGATTCAATCGAAACAGCCGCCAAACTCTCCGACGGGCTCATCATCGCCGCCCTCGCGGAAGGGGATGAGCAGATGTTTTCGCTTAACTACGCCTGCCCCGAGCACGGCGTCAGTATGGAAGAGCTCGAGCCCCGCTCATTTTCGTTCAACAACCCCTTCGGCGCCTGCCCCAAATGCTCGGGCCTCGGTGAATTCATGACGGTTGACCCCGCCCTGATTGTGCCTGACCCCAATCTGTCAATCTCGCAGGGCGCGATAAAGGCGTCCGGCTGGAGCATAGATGCGGCAATCGCAGGAATGTACTTCAACGGCCTCGCGAAGGAATACGGCTTTTCGCTTGACACGCCTTTCAAAGACCTCCCCGAAGAGGCGGTCAAGGTTATTTTCTACGGCACAAACGGCAAAAAACTCAATCTTGAGCGTCCCGCCATTTACGGCACCGCCAATATGACTTATTCCGCGGATTTTGAGGGCGTTATCACCAATCTCGAGCGCCGATACGCCGAAACAAACAGCGATTTTTCGCGCTCCGAGATAGAAACCTATATGTCAAGAACTCCGTGCCCGGAGTGCGGCGGCGCGCGCCTGCGCAAAGAGGCACTTTGCGTGACCGTAGGCGGCATAGACATAAACACCTTCTCAAACCTCTCAATTATCAAAGAGCTCGAGTTTATTGATTCGCTTGTGCTTACCGAGAGAGAACAGTTTATAGGTGAAGCAATAATAAAGGAAATCCGCTCGCGTCTTAGCTTTCTGACAAGTGTCGGGCTCGGCTATCTTCAGCTTTCACGTTCGGCGGCAACCCTTTCGGGCGGTGAAGCGCAGAGAATACGCCTTGCTACTCAGATCGGCTCCTCTCTTATGGGCGTTTTATATGTGCTGGATGAGCCGAGCATAGGCCTCCATCAGCGCGACAACCGGAAGCTGCTTGCTACCCTCAAAAATCTGCGCGATATCGGCAACACGCTCATTGTTGTCGAGCACGATGAGGAAACTATCCTCAGCGCGGACTATGTTGTTGATGTCGGACCCGGTGCGGGTGTGCACGGCGGAGAAATCGTTTGCTGCGGCAAGCCTGAAGAAATAATGAAATGCAAAAAATCCGTCACAGGTCAGTATCTCAGCAGGAAAAAGCGGATTCCCGTGCCGGAAAAGCGCCGCGAAGGCAACGGCCGTTTTCTTGAAATACACGGCGCGAAAGAAAACAACCTCAAAAACATCGATGTTTCATTTCCTCTCGGCATGTTTATCTGTGTTACGGGCGTGTCGGGCAGCGGTAAATCCTCGCTTATAAATGAAACGCTCAACAAGCACCTCGCCGTGAAGCTCAACGGCGCGAAGAAGGTTGCGGGTAAATTCGATGAAATAACCGGCACGGAATACCTTGACAAGGTGATAAACATTGACCAGTCTCCCATAGGTAAAACACCGCGCTCGAATCCCGCCACCTACACGGGTGTTTTCACCGATATCCGCGAGCTTTTCGCTCAGACAGTTGAGGCAAAAAAACGCGGCTACAAGGCAAACAGGTTTTCCTTCAATGTCAAGGGCGGCAGATGCGAGGCGTGCCAGGGCGACGGCATTGTTAAAATCGAGATGCAGTTCCTTGCCGATGTATATGTGCCGTGCGAGGTGTGCAGAGGCAACAGATATAATCATGAGACCCTTGAGGTGAAATACAAGGGCAAAAATATAAAAGATGTGCTTGATATGACAGTTGAGGAAGCTATAAACTTTTTCGAGAGCGTGCCCAAAATCAGGCGCAGAATACAGACAATTTATGATGTCGGCCTGGGTTACATAAAACTCGGTCAGCCGGCAACCACCCTTTCGGGCGGTGAAGCGCAGAGGGTAAAGCTCGCGACCGAGCTTTCAAAGACCTCAACGGGCAAAACAATCTACATCCTCGATGAACCTACAACCGGCCTTCACACGGCGGATGTGCACCGCCTTCTCGATGTGCTTCAGAAACTCGTTGACGCGGGCAACACCGTGCTCGTCATTGAGCACAACCTAGACGTTATCAAAACCGCGGACTACATTGTTGATCTCGGCCCCGACGGCGGCGACGCGGGCGGCTATGTCGTTGCGACGGGCACGCCCGAGCAGGTTGCGAAAGTCAAGGGCTCATATACGGGTGAATATCTCAAAGAAGTTCTCAAGGACAAATAATTCAATTTACATAAAGGAAATGATGCTATGAATTCCGAAATCATCAACATAGAGGAGCTTACGGACGCCTTCTGTCTTGACGGCGAAATCACAGCCGTTAAGCGCATTAATGACGGTCACATCAACAACACCTTCCGCGTTGACATCAGCAAGGGCGGCAAAACATCCGGATACCTCGTGCAGGAGCTTAACACTTCCGTTTTCAAGGAGCCTGTCGCTCTTATGAACAACCTCACGGGCGTTACCTCGCACCTCAGGGAGCAGGTCATAAAAAACGGCGGAGATCCGGAGCGCGAATGCCTCTATGCTTTCCCCGCCAAAGACGGCAAGCCCTATTATATTGACGGCGAAGGCAGATTCTGGCGCTGCTTTAACTATATCTACGGCGCGCATTCCGAGCAGAGAGTGACAGGCCCGGACCTTTTCCGCAAAGCGGCGAAGGCTTTCGGGAGATTTCAGTGTATGCTCGCGGATTACCCCATCGACTCGCTCGTTGAAACAATTCCGAATTTCCATAACACCGTTTCAAGATTTGCAGATTTCAAAGCGGCTGTTGATAATAATCTTTCGGGCAGAGCCGATACCTGCAGGGACGAAATAGCTTTTGTTCTCGCAAGGCAGGAGGACTGCGACAGATTTATCGAGCTTATAGATAAGGGTGAGTTGCCCTTGCGTGTAACTCATAACGACACCAAGCTCAATAATGTTATGTTTGATGATGAGACGGGCGAGGGCATATGCGCCATCGACCTTGACACCGTTATGCCCGGCCTTTCGCTCTACGATTTCGGAGACAGCATACGTTTCGGCGCGAATACCGCTGACGAGGATGAAAAGGACCTGAGCAAAGTGAATCTCAGCCTTGAGTATTTCAGGGCATACACCGAAGGATATCTCTCCGAAGCGGGCTCATCCCTGACCGCAAAAGAGATTGAGTGCCTTGCCTATTCCGGCAAGCTGATGACTCTTGAATGCGGAATGAGATTCCTCGGCGATTATCTCAACGGCGATACCTATTTCAAAACATCCTATCCCGAGCACAATCTTGTGCGCGCACGCACACAGTTAAAGCTCGTTTCCGAGATGGAAAAGCACATGGATGAAATGGAAGACATCGTTAAAGAGGTCTGCGAAGAGCTCGGTATAAACAAATGATAAGTGAAGTGATATCAGAGCGTGAGATGCGCGAAAAACTTGCTCTCTGGATGCTCGAAAACAGGAGAGGCACCGTGCTGCCGCAGGGAATGACTAAAGAGGAATTCGCCGCGGACTACCCGATGCCCGATATCGCCTTTGAGCACACGCAGTCCTACGCGGACGCGAACGGCAACCTCGTTACGCTCTGCAAAGGCGAGGTGCGTATAAAGGACTGGGAGAGAAAAACTCCCTCATCCCCCTGCGTGTTCACAGTCTATAAAGTGCTTGAAACCCCTCTGAGCAACCCCGACACCGAACCCTTCCCGAAAGGTTACATAGTAGTTGAATTGTAGATGATTTGCTGCCTTGCTTTCAGATTATTAATACTTTCTTAACTATTTAACGGGGGTTTGCACCTTGATTTTTGAATGAGTTTGTGATATAAATCTTATATGATTATATTTAACTGTAAAAATAGTACCGACGAAGCGGCAGGAAAAAACAGCCGTTTTGCGCTTAGAAAAACGGCGGCGTTTTTGCTCGCGTTTCTCATGCTCTTTTCGCTTTGTTCATGCGGGGCCGGCAGGCTTGAAAAATCCGGCACCGTAACGCAGAGCACGGAGGAGACAACCTCAAATATAGTGAGGGTCACCTTCCCGGAGGGCTACACCGTTGCCGATATGGCGGCACGGCTTGAGAAAAACGGAGTGTGCTCCGCCGCAGATTTCATGAACGAAGTGAACAACACCGAATACCTCGAGGAATTCGGTATTGAAATTGAGGAGCCCGCCGAGCGCTCGTTTCTGCTCGAGGGTTATCTTTTCCCGGACACGTACGATTTCTACAGAAACGAAAACGTATCGTCCGTTGTAAAGAAGTTTGTCCGCAATTTCAATTCGCTTATTACGGATGAAATGCGCGCGAGGGCAAAAGACCTCGGCTACACGACCGATGAGATTATTACCATCGCCTCAATAATTCAGGAGGAGGCGGGGGTTGTGAATGAAATGGCAAAGGTTTCGTCTGTGCTTCACAACCGCCTTTCAAGCTCATCCTTCCCGAAGCTTCAGTGCGACGCTTGCTCGTTTTACCTCAGAAACAGCGTGAAGCCCTATGTAGACGAGGAAAAGTATGAGCACCTTTTGCAGACATACAGCACCTACAACTGCTACGATCTGCCCGAAGGGCCGATAGCAAACCCGGGCATTGACGCCGTGAAAGCGGCGCTCTACCCAGAAGAAACAGATTACTATTTCTTCGTAACGGACGACGACGGAGTATATTATTATGCCGAAACATTCGAGGAGCATCAGGAAAACTGCTCGATTGCCGGCATTAACACATAACAGGAGGAATATCCAGATGAAAAAACTCACAGCAATTATTCTTGCACTCGCAACAGTCATCTGCCTTTTCGCCGCTTGCGGTAAAAAGCAGGAAACACTGACATTTGAAAATTACGAGTATGTGCTCGAAGAAGACGGCACTGCAAAGATTACAAAGTACACAGGCGAAGCCCCTGTTGAAGCCCTTGAGATACCCGTAAAACTCGGCGCGGATGAAAGCGCGCCTGCAGTTTCCGTAATCGGCGAGGGTGCTTTTGAGAACTCACAGGTAATCCAAAAGATTTCCATGCCTTACAGTCTTGTTAAAATTGAGAAGAGAGCTTTTGCCGCTTCCTCAATAAAGAGCCTTCACATGGAGTCCTGCGCTCAGTTCAAAGAAGTTGCAGACGAAGCTTTCAAGGATTGCACAAAGCTCGTTCAGGTTGACCTCAAGAACGCGGAAAGCATCGGCAAGGACGCATTCGCATCCTGCACGGCTCTCACCGTTTTCACCATCAGGAACGATATCGCGCTCAGCAAGGATTCCTTCACTGACGCCGCAAAGTTCAAGATGGTTATCCATGAGGAATGCGCTCAGCTTGTTCAGTTCGCAAAAGATAACGGCTATGAAATTCAGCTCTTCTGACGAATTATGAAAAAGATAATTGCATCGGCAATGTCGTTGTTAATAGCTTTTATTTCCGCCTCTCCGGCCTTCTCAGCACAGGCCGGAGGGGATTCCCTCAATATAGCGGTCGCATCGGACCTGCATTACAATATTCCGAGGGAGCAGATTGAAGGCGAAATTGACGACGATATTTATTTTTATGCCAACAGACGCGCCGCGCTTGAAGATGAAAGCGGCTTTATAATTGATGAATTTCTAAGACAGTGCGCCGAAGACAGCGCGGTAGATTATGTGCTTATTTCGGGCGACCTTGCCGACAATGGCAGAAGCACTCCGCAGGAGCATTATGACGTTGCGGCGAAGCTCAGAGCCTTTGAAGAGGAAACGGGCAAGCCCGTCTATGTGTGCAACGGCAATCACGACTCCGGCGATAACAGCGAAACCACGAACGAAAAGTTCAGGGAAATCTATTATGATTTCGGCTATTCTGAGGCGCTTGATACTCAGGAGGGCACTCTCTCCTACACGGCGGACCTCGGTGAAAAATACCGCCTCATAGTCGCGGACAGCTGCGACAGCGGCAAATCCACTGAGGACGGGCTCACCTCATCAAGAGTCAGCTGGATTGTCAAAGAGGCTGAGAAGGCGTATGACGAGGGAAAATATCCCGTTCTTATGATGCACCACAACCTGCTCGACCATATGCCCGTTCAGAGAATACTCAGCCACGATTTCATCGTGCAAAATCATACGGCGGTTGCCGAAAAACTCGCGAACGCCGGCATCAAAACGGTGTTTACGGGTCACGAGCACGGCAGTGACGTGATTTCATACACAAGTGCATCGGGCAAAAAGATAACCGATTTTTCAACAACCTCGCTCACGATGTATCCGCTTGAATACAGAGTTGTGAATTTCACGGATGATGTTATAACCTATTCTTCAAGAAGCATTGACAGCATTGATACAGACGCTCTTACAGCGGCGTCATCCGGATATTCGGATGAGCAGATTTCGCTTATGAACGCCGGCATGAACGACTACGCGAAGGGCTTTTTCAAGGCGGGCATAAGATATCGCCTGTGGCTCTCTCTGACGCCCGAAAAACTCGGCGTTGATGAGGACGCTTTTTATGCTCCCGTAGTCTATACCGCGGTCAACCGCCTGCTCGAAATTTTTGATATGCCTCTTTACGGCGAGGGCAGTGTTTCGGCGCTTGCCGCGGAATACGGCATTGACCTTCCCGAAAGCGGTTACGCCGACGGATGGGACCTTGCGACAGAGATAGTTTCATATCACTACGCGGGTGACGAACCCTTCGCTCTTGACAGCACGGAGGTAACGCTCCTGCTTAAAATTGTTGATTTGATACTGCTTGACGCTCTTTCGGGAGTAAACGACGGGGTCTTCCTTGCGGCGGCGAATAAGCTCGTGTCAAGTCTCGGCACGGAGGGTATATGCAGGAGTTTCACAAAAGCTCTTGCAAACACCTTAGGTCCCGTCACGGCAGGGGAGTATTTCCTGCTTGCCGTCGCTTCACCTATACTTTACGGCCTTGCCTTCGACAGAGACGGCCTCGCGGATAATAACGGTGAAATCGAAGGCTACGCGGTGAATGACGCGGGCGCGAATATAAGCGCGAATGTCACCTCATTCTTTGAGAAAATCCGCCTTTATTTCACCTTCTTTCTGAATTATATTTCAAAAATATTTTTGCGGTTCTGAAATAATAAACCGGAAATAACGCGGTAAATATTTACAGGCATTTCCCGTATTTTGTCCAAGAAAAAAATAATAATTTCTTTGACTTATTTATAATTATATTGTAAAATAGGAAAAATGTTTTGACAAGGAGAGGTAGCAATGATTTATTTTTCCGATTTCGGAGTGCTGCTCGGCGATGTTTCACGTGCACAGATTAAGCACCACACAAAGAATCCGCTCAAAGCTCAGAAATCCGTACTTAAGAAAATCGTCCGCAGAAATAAAAACTGCGAATACGGCAAAAAAATCAATCTTAAAGACGTTCACTCAATAGAGGATTATCAGAGAATAGTTCCTCTCTCAACATATGATGACTATGCTCCCTATGTGGACAGGATGATTAACAACGGTGAGAAGCGCCTTACCTTCTCCGGCATTACCGTTCGCTATGCTTCGTCATCCGGTTCCGTGGGTAAGCCAAAGATTCTGCCCAAGGGCATAAACGATCTCTGGAAGATGCAGTGCATCGGCTTCTCCGTTTCTGTCGCTACGGCATACCACTGGATGAAGGAAAACCTCGGTGTTCGCATGATTAACCAGCTCGGCCCCCTTGTGCTTAACCTCACAGGTCAGAAATCGGAGGACGGCAAAAACGTTAACGGCGCAGGTCAGATACCTCTCAGATATCTGCGCCCCATCCTTCCCTTCTTCTGCACCTCTCCCATAGAGGTCCTCTTCCCCCAGCTTGAAGGCAAGATGGATACCGCCTATCTTCACCTTCGTTTCTCTCTTGAAAATAAAAAAGTGAGCTACCTCGGCTCCGTTGTCGTGACCCTGCTCACCCAGATGTTTGACTACCTTGAAGAAAACTGGGAGATGCTCTGCGATGATATCGAAAAGGGCATTATAAATCCGAATGTTGAAATGTCCGATGAACTCCGCGCGAAGTTTTCAAAGAAATTCAAGCCCAATCCCAAAAGAGCTGCGGAGCTCAGGGCGGAGTTTGAAAAAGGCTTCAGCGATCCTATCGCTCCCAGAATCTGGCCGAAGCTTCAGTGGGCTTACGGCATGATGGGCTCAAACCTTCTTGTTTATGTTGAAAAACTGCGCAAGAATATAGGCCCGAGAGTGCCTATTCATAACATGGGCTACGCCGCCGCGGAAGGCTTCTTTGCGGCGCCCACCGACCTTAATGTTAACGACTATGTGCTTCTGCCCTGGTGCATCTTCCTTGAGTTCCTGCCCATAGGCGAGGACGATGACCACGCGGACTATACACAGAAGCCCCTTCTTATGAACGAGCTTGAGGTCGGCAAATATTATGAGATGATAGTTACAAATTTCTCGGGTCTTTACAGATACAAGATTGAAGACGTTGTCAAAGTGACGAGGATGTACAACAACACCCCCGAAATCGAGCTTAAATTCAGACAGAACCTTTCAATGAACGTCGCCAACGAAAAGACAACCACCGAGATGGTCGTTGCCGCCGCGGACAATACCGCGAAAGAGGTTGGCGTTGAGTTCAAGGGCTTCAGCTTCTATCCCGACTTTTCAACCGAGCCTGCGAGATACACTATGCTCTGCGAGGTAAGAGGCGATACTCCCGATGAGGAAACAAGGCAGAAGCTTATAGCCGAGCTCGATCATCAGTTTGACGAAATCAACGAGAAATACTATAAGTACAGGCGCTGGGGTATGCTCGGCACACCCGAGGTGCTCTTCCTCAAGGACCACACCTACACCGACTATAACAAGTATCTTGAGAGCAAGGGCATAGTGCTCAACCAGATTAAGCCCGTTACCGTTCTCAACAGCGAGGAGAGAGAGCAGTTCTTCTTCTCACACGTTGTCACAAAGGCGGACGTGGTTGATTTTGTACTCGGCAAATACAATAAGTAAGCTTTGGCTTTTTAAGGCTTAGGGAAAAGAGAAAAAAACAAAGGATAACGGAGATGAAAATGATTTTAAAAAGAGTGCTCTCGCTTATTCTCAGCGCCGCGCTTTTGATTGCGCTTCCGGCGGCAGTCAATATCACAGGCACTGCCGAAACGGCGGAAAGAGACCAGCCGGTCATATATATTCTCGGCTACAATACGCATCTCGCGCTTATGAATGTTGAGATTGATGATGACGAGATAAGTGCGTCCATCAAGACCGATGAGCTTATGAAGCTGTTTCAGGATAATACAGATGTCTTTATGAAGGCGTTTGTTACTCAGGACTGGTCCGATTTCTGCAAAATCGTAATTGAGTTTATGGAGGAGAGCTTCAAGTATCTCAGGCTTGACGGAAACGGCGAGCCTGTCTATGAAACAAGAACAGCCCGCCTTCAGAATCCCGATTTTGTTTACGGCAGAATGCAGAGAGGAAAAACCCTCGATCAGTTCAACTTTCATTATGACTGGCGCCTTGACCCCACCGAGAATATGCAGGCCCTCAGGGACTATATTGACCTTGTCCTTGAGATGACCGGCAGCGAAACATTCTCGCTCTGCGGCAGGTGCGAAGGCTCTGCCCTCGCTCTCACTTACTATGAGACCTATCACGATGAGAGAATGACCGATCTTGTTTTCTATGCCTCCGGTCTCAAGGGCGCCTATCCCATCGGCGAGGCGTTCAGCGGCAATCTTTACGTTGACCCCGACGCGGTTGAGAGATTTATCTATGACACCGAGCTCGGTGTTAACCTTAATGTAGGCGATGTAATCGAAATCAACGACGAAACAATAATAAAGATTCTCAAGGTCGCAAGCGATGTTTACGGTCTTGATCTTGTCTGCTGGGCGGTAAATAACGTTTATCAGCAGATTTATGACAGCATCACCCCCGGCGCTCTCAGGGCTTCCTACGGCTCTTTCCCCGGTTTCTGGGCAATGGTTGAGGATCAGTATTACGAGCAGGCCAAGCAGCTCGTTTTCGGCGGCGTTGAGGATGAATACGCAGGCTTCATAAAGAAGATTGACAATTACCATTACAACATCATGAACCGCGCCGACGAAATCATAACAGAAGCGAGCGAAGACGGCGTAAGAATAGTCAATGTTGTTAAGTACGGCAAACAGTCTATTCCCGTTGAAAAAGACGCGGACACACTTTCCGACGGCGTGTGCAAGGTTGCAAACGCCTCTCTCGGAGCGACCGCCGCCGAGGTCGGCGAAACCTTCAGCGATGAATATATCAGAAACGCGATTGCCAAAGGTAAAGCGGAATACATAAGCCCCGATATCTGCATAGACGTGTCCACCTGTATGTTCCCCGAAACAACCTGGTTCATAAAAGACCTTCATCACAATGATTTTCCGATGGTCGCCGACGCATTCGTTTATCACGTTACCCTGTGCGACGGTATGACCGTTAACTCCGACCCGATGTATCCGCAGTACTCTTTTTATACCCCCGGTCCCGGTATAGACGAGTACGGCCAGGAAGTTGTAAACGGCACCATCGACCCCTATTCACCCGATATCCACACAAGCCGGCTTGATGAATACAACGAGACAATCGCCGGCAGTTTCATCAGAAAAATCAAACCCTGGTTCGGGTTTCTTTTCAAAGCATCAATGTTTTTATTCAAGTTGATTTTGCCGAGGGCAAGAGCGTAACCTTGTTTTTCCGTGCTCCCGGCATATCACTCAAAGGGAGTTATTATGAAGATATTTTCCAAAAGAATTTTGTCTCTGCTTCTTTGCGCCGTGCTGACTGTTTCCGCTTTCGCGGCAGGCGCGGCAAAGAGTGCGGCCGGAGCGGCGGAACCGATACCCGTTATCTATGTGCGCGGTATGTCATCGGGCATATATGTCCTTGATGAAGACGGTTCGCCGAGAAGAGTTGACGATGTTCTTCAAACCGATTCCGTCATAAAGTTTTTTACCGACAACAAAGATATGTTTTTAAAGTCGGTTGCCACGCAGGACTGGTCCGATTTCTGTGATGCCGTCATAGAGTTTATGACCGAAACTTATAAGGACCTTGTGCTCGGCCCCGACGGTTTGCCTGAAAACGGCTCATATTCGGGTTTCGGCTTTGATGATAATGTTGTGCGTGACAGGATGTATAACTACACCGGGCTTGAAACGTTTTATTACGACTATGACTGGCGCCTTGATCCGCTGGATAATATGGACAGGCTGCGCGAGTATGTCGAAACGGTGCTCAGAGTGACGGGCAGCAGCGAATATGCCGTATGCGGCAGATGCGAGGGCGCCTGCCTCGCGCTTGCTTATTATGAAACGTTCAAAGACGAAAGGATGAAACAGCTCTGCTTCTTTGCCTCCGCGGCAAAAGGCGCGGATATTGTCGGCGAAGCATTCAGCGGAAACCTTCGTGTGGATGCAGACTCGCTTGAAAGAATGGCATACGAAAGCGACCTCGGCATAAACTTCGCAATTACCGAGGATTACACCTTTACGGATGAATCTCTTGATAAGCTGCTTAAAATAGCCGGCGATGTTTACGGCCTTGACATTGTATGCTGGGCTGTCAACAATGTATATGAGCAGATTGCGGGGAGGATTACCCCCGAGTCTCTCAGAGCTTCCTACGGCTCATTTCCCGGCATGTGGGCGATGTGCGAGGATAAATATTACGAGCAGGCCAAAAAACTGGTTTTCGGCGGCGTTGAGGATGAATACGCCGGCCTCATCGAAAAAATTGACAACTATCACTATAATATAATGAACAGGGCGGATGAAATTCTGCTGGACGCAAGCGAAAACGGCGTAAGGGTGACAAACATCACCAAATACGGCCGCCAGGCTTATCCCGTGAGCAGAAGGTCGGATGAGCCCTCAGACAATATATGCAGAGTTAATTGCGCTTCTTTCGGCGCCAAGACCGCGAAAGTCGGCGAAACGTTTGATGATGATTATTTAAGAGAAGCCGTCAAAAGCGGTAAAGCGGGATACATAAGCCCGGACATCTGCATTGACGCCTCCGCCTGTCTCTTCCCTAAAACAACCTGGTTTGTCAAAAACCTTGCTCACGGCGATTTTCCTGAGGAGGCAAACGCGTTTATTGAGCATATAATTAACACCCCGGGGCTGACGGTAAAAAACGACCCGGCTTACCCTCAGTATATGTTCTTCAATGAAGAAACAAGAGAGATTGTGCCTTATGACGCCGGTGAGCTTAAAAACAGGATGGATATTATAAACGAACAGTTAAAAAATGATTTTATGCGTAAGATCAAACGCCTGTTTTTCCCGGTATTCAAGGCAATTACATTCATAACAAAATTACTCATTCCGAGAGCCAGAGTGTAACATAATTATCCCCGACTTTTTCATCAAGGTCGGGGATGTTTGGTTTTTATCTCCGGATAACCGTGAGGTTTTTTGCGCTTTTATCGTATAATAAACAGAGGGCTTTGAAATACGCTATGGGAGATTTCCGAAATGAAAATGCTTAAAAAATATCTGATTGTTATTCTGTGCACAGCTTTAATCTGCGGCCTTGCTTCCTGCGGCGCGAAAGAAACCGCGGGCGAAAAAGCGGCTTCGGGTGACGATGAGACCTCTGCCGCCGTAACAGAGGGCGAAACAGAAACCGCGCAGACGGAAATCACGGAAACAGAGCCGCTTACCGGAGATGAAAGCGAAACGGACGCGGCTGAAACGGAGCCGGCTTCGCAGACGGAAACAACTTCGCAGGAAAAGACGGAGTCCGAAACCGCAACCGTCAGTCAGAAGTCTGAAAACGAATACGGCGAATGGGGCATAGCTATGTCCTTTGAGCCGACGGGCGCCGGTAAAGGAAAGCTTGTCATAAGGAGGCTGCCGGGGCACGGCGAGCCTTACGGTGAACTGATGACCGGCGAGAAATATGTTATAAAAAGATATGATAACGGCGCGTGGATTGAGTGCGATTACATAAACGGCACCCCTCAGTGGATTATGATTGCTTACATTATATCCGAAAATGATGCTTATACAAAAGAGATTGACTACTCAAATATCTACGGCGTGCTTGCGCCGGGCAGATACAGGATTTATAAGGAAATAAGCGAAAAGAAAACAAAAGGCATTTCCAAAACTTTTTTCGCCGAATTTATAATTGAATAAAACATCCCGGAACAAAAATCCCGGCCGGAAATATAATTCCGGCCGGGGTGATTTTTATGCTTTAATCAAGAAAATCTTTTCTGTAGTCAAGTTTAAACGCAGCCGCGAGAGCGCGGAGGTTATCGTCCGTTATCGCGCTCGCCTTGGGAAGATTTGCCGTGAGAATATACTGCTTCGCGGCTTTCTCGACCGTTTCGATAAGGCCGAAGGTCTCGTCCATATCCTTGCCCGCGCCGTAAATGCCGTGCAGAGTCCAGATAACAAGGCGGTACTGCTTCATCTTTTCCGCTGTAGCTATGCCTATCTCGTTTGTGCCGCATACCATCCAGGGGAGCACGCCTATTCCGTCGGGGAAAACAACTATGCTTTCCGTCATCTGACCCCAGAGGGTCCTTGTGAATTTCTTTTCGTCCGCCTCGTGCACCTGTGTCATGGCGAGGGTGTAGTCGGGGTGGCAGTGCATTATGATTCTGTTTTCCGGGTTAACGCGCAGGCGCTGAATGTGGCTCATAAGGTGGGCGGGCAGCTCGCTTGTGAATCTGCCGCCGTCGCTGTAGCCCCAGAGAAGCTCGGCTGTTGTGCCGTCCTTCGCTATGCGGATTATGCCGAGGTTGTTCTCGGGGTCGTCCTTGACGTTTTTGAAATATTTGCCGGTGCCCGTCACGATGAAGATTTTGCCGGTGAGCTCGCTTGCGTCAAAGCCCGTGGGTATTTCTCTTATCACGTTTTCGGTGTCAAGGTATTCCCTGACCGTGTTTTCATCAAGCATATAGCTGATGTTGCCGCCGTTTCTCTCGTCCCACCCGAGGCGGTACATAAGGCTTGTGATATCCGTCATTTCCTTGAGGAAGGGCGCGTCGAATATGTTTTTCATGCTCTTTTCACCATCACTTCGTTTTCATATTTTTTAATCTCGGTGAGATAATCCGCCGGTGTGCCGCTTACTCTGAGGAATTCCTCCCACACATCGCCGAAGGGGGCAGTTTTGAGCTCCTCCTGCTTCACCATAAGAGAGGTGAAATCCGCATCGTTCTGAAGCTCTTTAAGGCTTGAGGGCTCGAGCAGAGCGTAAAGCAGAGCTTTCTGCACGCTTCTTACGCCCGTTACCCAGGCGGAAATCCTGTTTATGCTCGCGTCAAAATAGTCTGTAGCGATAAACACTCTGTCAAGAGCGTCATTTCTGACTATCTCTTTCGCAATTTCTTTTGTTTCATCGTCAAAGAGCACCACGTGGTCGCTGTCCCACCTGACGGGGCGGGTGACGTGAAGAGCGATTTTGTCATTGAAGAGAAGCAGTGAGGATATCTTGTCGCTCACCATCTCCGTAGGATGATAGTGACCGTTATCCATAAGAGGAGTGATGCCGTTTTTGGTTGAGTAGCTCAGGCAGAATTCAGCGCTGCCCACGGTGTAGCTTTCAAGCCCTATGCCGAAAACTTTGCTTTCGAGCGTTACATAGACGAGCGATTTATCATAGTCAATGCCGAGAATTTCGTCAAGCGACTTCTTGAATCTGGCGCGGGGGCCGATACGGTCCGCGGGTATGTCTTTGTATCCGTCGGGAATCCAGATATTCATAACGCAGGGGACGCCCGTCTCGCGCGCGAAATATTCCGAGATTCTTATGCACGCTTTGCCGTGCTCAACCCAATATTTTCTTACCTCTTCATCGGGGGAGGAGAGGGTGAGGTTATCCTTTACCATCGGGTGTGAGAAAAATGTGGGGTTAAAGTCGATACCCATATTTCTCTCTTTAGCGAACTGCACCCATTTCGCAAAATGCTCGGGCCTGATTTTATCTCTGCCGGGGTTTTCACCGTCAAAAATCGCGTAGCAGGCGTGCAGATTGAGCTTCTTTTTGCCGGGAATCAGCGAAAAGGTCTTATCAATATCGGCCATAAGCTCTTCGGGAGTCCTTGCCCTGCCGGGGTAGTTGCCTGTAGTCTGAATGCCGCCTGAGAGCGCCTCGCCGCTGTCAAAGCCCGTTACATCGTCGCCCTGCCAGCAGTGCACGGATATTGTAACATCGCTGAGCTTCTCAATCGCTTTGCCGGCGTCTGTGCCGAGAGCGGCGTAAATCTTTTTTGCTTCCTCGTATCTTGACATAGTTTTCACCTCTTAATCGTGATTACATTATTATTAAACACTTTTTTAAAGAAAAAGCAAGAGAAAACGGGAAAAATAATTTCAGGCGGGCAATATAGTGCATTATTACAGAAAATTTGCCGTAAATCATTGACAATTTATCAAATATATTATATATTATATCCGTATATATATTGCCGTCAGTGTGCCATTTGTGCGCTTTACGGCGAAAAAACTATTACGGAGGCTTCAGAAATGTCAAAGAAACTTATTGCCTTATTGATGGCTTTCCTGCTTACTCTTACCGTTTGCGCGGTAGCTTTCGCGGACGGCACCGACGGTGACGACACAGGCACAACCTTAGCCGGTGACACCGACACTACAGGTGACACAGATACTACCGGCGACACAGATACTACAGGCGACACGGATCCTACCGGCAACACCGATACCACGGATCCCGAAAATCCCGAGGATCCCACCAATCCTGAGGGCAACGATCCCGAGCTTCCCGAAGGCGCCTATGATTACGACAAAGATGAAAGTCTCAGAGCGGACAATGATAATATGACAAAAGGCGAGTTCGTTTACGGCCTCGAGTCTTCCTGCATGTATAACATCATAGAGGGTAAGGCATATACTATTGCCGATGCGGAAGAAAAAGAGATGGTTGATGACGTTGGTATCACTCTTCCCAGGCGTGACAGCGAATCCATAACCATTTCCGCTTACTACGCGTTTAACTGCCCCGCCTGCGGCAAAGCGAACGGCGGCATTTCCCTCTTCACTATTTACAACTCAAACAAGGGCAAGTGCGCACACTGCGGCGCATATATCCCCGCTCCTTCCGATCTGAAGATTTACCGCTTCCTTATGGTTGACTTCGGCAGCGCTCATTTTGACACTTTCTCGGGTATGAACTTTGTCAATAAGTGCAAGGATATTTTCGGGCCCACCGCCGGTCAGTACGGCGACGGCAAGGACCTTCCCTTCAGCTATCTCACATTTGCTACCGAAACTCATACAGAAGATGAGGAAGAAGTAACCGAGATTAACTACGATTTGCTTGAAAGCTTCAAGACCTCAGGTCTCGGTATGAGCGATTTCAAATCGGTTATGTGGGATTTCCTCACCAAGTTTGCCTATATCCATGAGCAGCGTATAACAAACGAGGTTACCGTAACCATTTACACCGCAATGGCCGATGCGACTACCGCAGTAATCGAGTTTATAGGTGCTGCGCTCAGATTCATCCCCGGTCTTATATTCTGAGCTTAATAATCCGATAACAAAAGAGGCCCGGTTTTTACCGGGCCTCTTTGATTATACCTTCTTTATTGTTTCACCGTTTGGCGATATCTCAAGGTTTATTACCTTATCACCGAATTTAAGGCGTATTCTGTCCTTTTCTCCGAGGAAGGGCAGGATGCGCTTTCTGAGTTTTGAGGAGCAGAAATTCTTAACGCAGATATAGCTGCCTTTACCGCAGGGGATTTCCGTATAACCGCCCTTCGCTTTCGTTTTCAGCTCGGCGGGCAGATGCTTTTCCGTTGTAACTGCGACGGCGCCGTTTTCGCTCACGAGTTTTTTAACTGCCGAGGCGGTTTCATCGCTTATCACTCTGCCGCAAAGGAAGAAGAGCTTCGCGCTTTTAAGCGCTTCATAACCGGCTCTGTCATCAAATACCGCGAGTGAATTCATCGGCAGGAATGAGCGGTGCCTTGTAAGGAAGGACAAACCGACTCTGTCCCACGAAAGGCCGTTTTTAAAGGATTTGCCGTGCGTTACCGTGCGGATTGCTCTTATATATTCTCTCGAGTCTTTATCGGGTTTGATCTTTTTGTTGCCGTAGAGCATCTTTTTCCAGACGAAGGGGTCGCCCTGTCCCCAGAAAGAATCGTCCTGCCTGATTACGCAGATTTCGGGGGTGTAGTCGCTGATATCGTAGTCGCGTTCCTTGCCTCTGTACGCCTTGCAGTACTCAATGTATTTTTCGCCGTAGGGGGTAATTTTATCGTCTTTTACCATCGGAGCGGAGCTCTCGGCATAAACCCTGTTAACGCCCGCGTAATAGGCGAATTCAAGGTTTGAATAAAGCTCCTCGGGCGAATGGCCCGGATTAGTAAGGCGGTACCAGGAGTCAACGCAGTTCCACAGAGGCGTGCCGTATTGCAGGGCGGCGCCGCCGGCTATCGCAAACTGCAGATTTGAGCAGGATTCCTTCTGTGACTTGAAATTGGGGATGATTCCGCATCTCGCGAAAAGATGAAACAGCACGGGGAATACGTGCTCGCCGCAAAGCTTCGGAGCGCCGTTTGCTTTCAGGTTTCCCGCGTATTCTTTAAGCTGTGTTTCAAGCAGTTTTTCCTGCTCATAAACATCGTTATTTTTGCAAAGTTCAAAGACAGGAGCCTTGATTCTGCCTTTTGAGGCAAGCTCAATTGAAATGTTGCGGTTGATGATGCAGTGCTCAAATTCATCGTACTCAATGCCCGCGAGGTTGCCTTTGCTGCCGAGCGCCTCTATGAATTCACGGGGAACATTCAGGCGGTGAAGCCCGCCTTCGTGAAGAGCCCATTCAACGCCGTCGGGTGAGGTGCAGTCATAACCGAAATTCTGAAACTCGAAATTCGCGACGAATTCCATACCGAGAGAGTCAAAAACCTCCGCCACGTTTTTCGCATCGGAAAGCGCCTCATCAAACGGTTTTTTCTGAGGGTCGAAATGACATACGGCATAGTCCGCGACCCCGCCGCTGCCTATTGTGAGAGCAAAGCCGGGTCTGTTGCCCGAAACATCCGGCTGAAACACGTTAAGGCCTATTTTCATCCTTTTGTTTTCGCTCATTTTACTGCTCCTTTTTGTGCCGGCTTCGCTGAACTGCCGGCGCTTTTTTTGTTTTATACTCCTAATATACCACCCCTCGGTTAAAACGGCAAGAGGGGATTTTTGTCATTAATTAGCACTCTAACGCCCTAAGTGCTAAAAATTCATAAATTGTTCATATAAACGGGTATTTTTATTCACAGCGGAGGGTTATTATCATCAATGTAAATAATTGCGGAAATGTCTGCGCGTTTCCGGTTACGGATGGAGGTAATGAAATGAATACCCAGAAATACACTCAGAAAAGCCTTGAGGCCGTGCAGGCGGCACAGAGGACTGCAAATGATAATTCCAACCAGCAGCTTGAGCAGTCACATCTTTTTTATGCCCTTATAAGCCAGGAAAACGGGCTTATCGGCACCATGGTCGAGAGCATGGGCGCAGACCTTGCCTCGCTTAAAAACACCGTTCTTTCGGAAATCTCGTCTTATCCGCATGTGAGCGGAGGCGACCTTTACCTTTCGCAGGCGGCATCCGCCGCGCTTGACGACGCTGAGAGAAGCGCCGAAAAAATGAAGGATGAGTATGTGAGCGTTGAGCACATCATGCTCGGCATCATCAACAAAGCGGACCCCTTTATGAAGAAAACCCTTGCGTCATACGGCATTAACTATAACTCATTCCTTGCCGCTCTCAAAAACGTGAGAGGCAACAGGAATGTCACGTCCGATAACCCCGAGGACACCTATGACGCTCTCAAAAAATACGGCAGAGACCTCACCGAAATGGCAAGGCAGCAAAAGCTTGACCCCGTTATCGGTAGGGATGAGGAGATAAGAAACGTTATCAGGATTCTCTCGAGAAAAACCAAAAACAACCCCTGCCTTATAGGTGAGCCGGGTGTCGGTAAAACCGCAATCGCCGAGGGCCTCGCTTCAAGAATAGCAAAGGGGGATGTGCCCGAAAGGCTCAAAAACCGCACCGTTTTCTCGCTCGATATGGGCTCGCTTGTAGCGGGCGCGAAATACCGCGGCGAGTTTGAGGAAAGGCTCAAGGCCGTGCTTACCGAGGTGCAGAAAAGCGACGGCAGAATTATCCTGTTTATCGATGAGCTTCACCTTATTGTAGGCGCGGGCAAAACCGACGGCGCAATGGATGCCGGCAACATCTTAAAGCCTTTGCTCGCAAGGGGCGAGCTTCACTGCATAGGAGCGACAACGCTGAACGAATACAGGCAGTATATTGAGAAGGACGCCGCTCTCGAAAGGCGTTTTCAGCCCGTGCTTGTCTCCGAGCCGACGGTTGAGGACACCATCTCAATTCTCAGAGGTCTGAAAGAGCGTTACGAGGTGTATCACGGCGTTAAAATTCAGGACAGCGCCCTGATTGCCGCCGCAACTCTTTCCGACAGATATATTTCCGACAGATTCCTTCCCGACAAGGCAATTGACCTTGTTGACGAGGCGTGCGCGTCAATTAAAACGGAGATTGACTCAATGCCCGCCGAGCTCGACGAAATATCCCACAAAATTATGCTGCTCGAAATTGAGGAGGCGGCGCTTAAGAAGGAGACGGACAAGCTCTCCGCCGACCGCCTTGAAAACATAAGAAAAGAGCTTTCCGAGCAGAGAGACACCCTCAACGAGCTTAAGTCCAGATGGGACAGCGAAAAGAGCTCAATCGGCAAGGTCAGAGAGCTTCGCGAGCAGATTGAAAACGTGAACGCGATGATTGAAAAGGCGCAGAATGAATATGACCTTGAAACCGTCGCGGAGCTCAAATACGGCAAGCTTCCCGCCCTTCGCAAAGAGCTCGAGGACGAGGAGCAGAAAACGCAGAGCGCCGGAAAATCAAGCCTTCTGCGTGACAGGGTAACAGAGGAGGAAATCGCCAAAATCGTGTCCCGCTGGAGCGGCGTTCCCGTGTCAAAACTTATGGAGGGCGAGAGGGAAAAACTCCTGCATCTGGACTCCATTCTTCATAAGCGCGTTATCGGTCAGGATGAGGCGGTGCAGAAGGTTTGCGATGCCATTTTAAGGTCGAGAGCGGGCATCAAGGACCCCACAAAACCCATCGGCTCATTCCTGTTTTTAGGCCCCACCGGTGTCGGCAAAACAGAGCTTGCCAAGGCGCTTGCCGAGGCGCTGTTTGACGACGAGCACAATATGATTAGAATCGATATGAGCGAGTATATGGAGAAGCACTCCGTTTCCCGTCTCATAGGAGCGCCTCCGGGATATATCGGCTATGACGAGGGCGGTCAGCTTACCGAGGCGGTAAGGCGCAGGCCTTATTCCGTGGTGCTTTTCGACGAAATCGAGAAGGCCCATCCCGACGTTTTCAACGTGCTTCTTCAGGTGCTTGACGACGGCAGAATTACCGACAGCCGCGGCAGGACGGTCGACTTCAAAAACACCATCATCATCCTCACTTCAAACCTCGGCTCGGACGCCATTCTCGACGGCATAGAAAACGGCGAAATCAGCAAGCAGGCGAGAGATACCGTGACAATGCTTCTCAGGAGCAGTTTCAGGCCCGAATTCCTTAACAGGATTGACGAAACCGTGTTCTACAAGCCCCTGAGCAAAGAGGATATCGGCGGCATAATCGAGCTGCTCATCGCCTCTCTCAGAGAGCGTCTTGAAGACAGGCAATTAAAGCTTGAGATTACCCCGGAAGCCAAGGAATTCATAGCGGACGAGGGCTATGACCCCGTTTACGGCGCGAGACCGCTCAAGAGATTCATTCAGAGCAGGGTTGAAACGACCGTAGCCAGGCTCATCATTTCGCAGGATCCCGCCCCGGGCAGCACCGTTGTGATAGATAAAAACGGCGATGAGCTCACAGGCACAATAAAATAAAACAGTTAAAAATATTGCAATCGCTCTTCCTTTGGTGATATAATCAAATGTAATCATTTGCTTATCTTTAACAAGGGGAGAGTGATTTTTTTGCCCGAAGCGAAAAAAGCAGAAGAAAACACACAGGAGAATGCGGGTCTGCATCTCAATAAAAAAACCATTCTCGGGCTTTGCGTTATTCTTTTCGCGATTATGATTTTCGCGGGTGTGATTACGCAGGTTGTGCCGAGAGGCGAATACTGTTTTTACCCCGAGGAAACCTATAAACTCAGCGACGGCACCTTTGTCACCTTTGCCGGTGAAGATTCGACATTTAAGGTTGACGGCAAAAACAAAATAGGCCTCGATGAATATCTCAGACGGCTTGCGGAAAGAGGAGTTATTGTCACGCGCGCCGCGCAGGGGCTTGAAATTGACAAAAAGAGCGCCGAAGATGTGAGCGAAAAGATAATCGACGGCACCTATCACGAGATTGATTACAAGATGGCGCTGTGGAAAATTCCCGCGGCATTTCTTCTTGTTTTCGGCTCGAGCAACATAACAACAGGCCTCGCGATTATCATTTTTATCGTGCTTATCGGCGGTACCTTCTTCATCCTCGACGAAAGAGGAGTGCTCAAATATATTATGGCCAGCGTCATAAGGAAATTTGAGAAAAAGAAGTATCTGCTCATCTGCATAATGATATTCATCTGCATGCTTCTGAGCTCCACATCAGGCATACTCGAGGAGTCCGTAACCCTTGTGCCTATTGCAGTCGCGGTTGCTCTCGCCCTCGGGTGGGACAGCCTTGTGGGCCTGAGCATCAGCCTTGTGGCGATTGCCTTCGGCTTCACCGCCGCCACCTTCAATCCCTTTAATGTAATCACCGTGCAGAAGCTCGCGGGCGTGCCTGTTTTCTCGGGTCTCTGGCTCAGAATCATCACCTTCGCCCTCGTTTACGCGTCTCTCACCGCCTTTGTCGTTATCTACGCGAAACGCATTGAGAAGAATCCTCAGAAGTCCTCCTGCTATGAAACGGACAAAGAGATGAGAAACAAATATAAGCTCACCGACGCGCAGGAGATAGTCAAGGACAAAAAGACGGGCAAGGCCACAAAGGCCTTTGTTATCTGCATTTCGCTCGTGCTTGTGTGCATCATAATTGACTCTGTCTTCTCACTCGGCGGCTATCTCTCCATGCCGGGCATGGCGCTTCTCTTTACTGCCGGCGGCCTGATCGCAGGCTACCTTACGGGCCTTCGCGGCAAAGAACTTTTCGGCGGCTTCCTCAAGGGCGTCAAGACAATTGCCCCGGCTATTCCCCTTATCTTTTTCATTCTCGCAATCACCTATGTACTTGATGAGGGTATGATTATCCATACTATACTTTTCAAGGTTTACGGCCTTATTCAGGGCATGCATCCCTTCGGCGCGATTCTGCTGCTGTTTGCCTTTGTTGTGGTGCTTGAATTCTTTATCGGTTCCGGCACGGCGAAGGCCTTCCTGATTATGCCGATAGTCGCCCCTCTCGCAAGTCTTGTGGGCATTTCGGGCAACTCAGTTGTGCTCTCATTCTGCCTTGCAGACGGTTTTACAAACCTTCTTTATCCCACAAGCGGCATCATGATTATAGCGATCGGCCTTGTAAATGTTTCTTACGGCAAGTGGCTCAGATACACCTGGAAGCTCTTTGCCGCCGAGCTTGCGATCGCGATAGGTCTCATGTACTTTGCCGTGACCGTCGGATACGCTTGATTCAAGGAGGAAATCATATGAAAAAAGTGCTTTCCCTTCTCCTTATAACCGCTTTTGTTTTTTCGCTCTGCGCCTGTACGGGAAAGGTTGAAAAAACATCGGAAACCGCCTCTCCCGAAATCACGGGGGATACTGACGGCACAAGCGGCGCGCCTCTTTCAACAAGCCCCGCTTCCGATAATATGAACGAGGTTATTGAGGATGTCTCCGCTTATCCCTCATGGTATCTCGGCAAGCGCCCCGCCGATCTGCAGGGTATGTCTTTCGGCTCATCCACACTCGTTAACGGGCAGCCGGACTGCTTACTTAACGATGAAAACCATAATCAGGTTTTCAACGAGGTGTTCTTTTTAATGAGTGAAGGCGCATATGACGAAGACGGCACAGGACCCTCCCCGGATTCGCTGTTTGTCAGCGTTTATACTTCCAAAGAAACGGAGCTTTATCCCGGTTTGGCTCCCGGCAAATCATTCAACGAATATGAGCAGGTTTTTCCTCTTTCAGGTCTTGCCTACAGTGAAGATTTCTGCTGCTATTTCTCAACGGCGGATTTCATTGTAAACGGCAGGGATGTGACCGCGTATCTTTTCTTCTATGACAAGATTTCGCTTTGCACCTCAATCCTTATGACAATTGATGATGAGCTGAATTTTTCAACCATCAGCGTCCCCGAAAACGAGAGGGAGCTTTACCCCGTATTATATATCGGCAGAAACGCCCTCTCAATGAAGGCAAAATACGGCGACGACCTGTATTATTTTGATCCGGATGACACGCCCGAAAAGAAAAGCGCTCTGCTTATAAAACCGGATGAAGAATTTGAGAGTGAAAAAGTCGCCGAAACATCAAGAGTTAAAAATGTTATTATCACTCTGCCGGATTATGATATAATTCCCGGTCTGAAGAAGTCCTCCACACGGGAGGAATACTATGCGGCCTTCAGAAAAACGGGCGAATCTCCGGTGCCGTCGAAAGGTGAGGGCACAGCTTATCTCGGCACCCTTTTCATCGCGGGTTATTTTGTTGAGTGCTTTGCTGTCGATGACATAGAGGACGAAACAAAATTTGAATCGGTAAGACTGCTTTGCAAACAGCTTTTTGAATAAGAACTGCTTTTAAGCAGAAAATACAGTATACGGGGCTCACGGGCTTTAATGCCTGTGAGCCCCTTGATTATTCAATCGCCGAAATTTTAAAAATTCAATTGTTTTTTCCGGACCGGGAATTATTTTTTTTCGTCTTTATGCACGATAAATTTACCGTTTATTTATAAAATATTTATATTTGTCTTTAAATATATATTGCAATGAGAGATATATCTATGTTATAATTCTACAGAATAGGCGAGTGTTTCCGTTTTCAGGGAAACAAAAACACCGGAAAGGAGTGAAAAGCATGTCAAAAAGAATAATCGTTTTCATAATTGCCGCCGTGCTCTGCGTGTCGCTCACGTCCTGCAGCAATCATATGCTTTTCGCGCCTGCGGACTCCCTGCTTTCGCCCCCGCTTTACAACAGCCAGTATGAAGGTCTTGTTGAGGCATTCAACACCCATACGGGCTCGGGCGCCAACTACTCAAACCCCACCGGCGGCGACAATCTTTCGGCCATAAATGTTGAGGACCTTGACGGCGACGGCAAGGAAGAGGCCGTGATACTCTACATCGACAGAAATGAGGACACGGTTGTTCACGTTTCGGTTTACGATTATTTCAGCGACAAGTGGAATTTCTGCGCGGACTTTGCCGGCTACGGCGACAAGGCGGACAGTATCATGTTTGAGGATTTCAACAAAGACGGCTTTGTCGAGATTATGGTCAGCTGGAGTTATTCGGGCATCAACAACGCGGGCGCCGTTTCGGTTTACAGCACCAAATCAATGAGAATGACTTATGAGGAGGTTTTCACCACCGCCTGCGATGTTTCAACCGCCGTTGATATGGACGGCGACGGGCTTAAGGAAATCCTCTTTGTAAGCTCCGATAACGACGGCAACACCATCACGAGAGACGCCGCCCTCATCAAGATGGGCGAAACGGAGTTTGAGGTGATGGGCACAACGCCCGTTGACCCGAATGTTACTGGCTACGTTTCCTGCAAGGCTGAAAAAGCCGGTGAGAAATCGCCGATGAAGATTTATCTTGACGCCCCGAAGAGCGGCGGCATGATGATAACCGAGGTTTTGTTCTGGGATTCCGAGATGAATATGCTCACCGCGCCGCTTTATGATGCGGAAACAGGTACCAACACGCTGTCACTCAGATATGAACTCATAAACTGCGCCGACATAAACAACGACGGTCAGATAGAAATTCCCGTGCAAAAGCCGTATGAGAATAACGACAACAGCGGCACCGTCAAATTCTATATTACCGACTGGGTTTATTTCGATGTCTCAAAGCCTGTTTTTTATGTGCGCACATTCGTGAATGTCAAAGACGGCTACTTCATAAATCTTGCCTCGCTCGGCAGCTCCGATCTTTATGTCAGGGAGCTGGGCACATCAAACTGGAACAGCTGGATAGTCTGTAAAAAGACCTCAAAGTCAATAGGCGGCGATGTTCTGTTCACGGTTGTAAGCGTGCCGGCGGGCAAATATGATAAAGAAAAGTATTCCTCATACATCACAATAATGCAGACTTCAGATGTTGTGGTGAATGTAAGCGTCAACCGTGATGATCTGGATGAGGAGACCATCAGGAAAGCCGTTATGAAACTTCCATTGTGAGGTGAAAGAGATGAAAAGAGTACTTATAGCTGAAGACGAATCCGCGATAAGAGATTTTGTTGTTATCAATTTAAAGCGCGCCGGCTACGAAGTTGTTGAGGCGGAGGACGGCGCTGTTGCCCTCGAGCTTTACGAAACTTACGGCGGAGATATCGACGTTGCCGTGCTGGACGTTATGATGCCGAATGTTGACGGCCTCACCGTCTGCAAAAGCCTGAGAGAAAAGAACAACAACATAGGCATAATCATGCTCACGGCGAAGAGCCAGGAGATGGATAAAATTACCGGCCTCATGATGGGAGCGGACGATTACATCACAAAGCCATTCTCTCCCACGGAGCTTGTCGCAAGAGTGGACGCCATCTACCGCCGCGTTGAGATGAACAATGTTTCATCCGTAAAAACGGCGGACGAAATTGAGCTGGGTGAATTCAAGCTCAATATGCGCTCGCATTCACTCACCAAAAACGGTGTTTATGTTGAGCTCACACAGGTTGAATTCCAGATAATAGAGCTCTTCTTCTCAAAGCCGAACGAAGCGCTCAGCCGCACGGATATCCTCAACAAGGTGTGGGGCACCGAGTATTACGGTGAGGAGAAGATAGTTGACGTTAACATCAGGCGTCTGAGAATGAAAGTCGAGGATGAGCCCTCTGTCCCCAAGCACCTGCTCACAATCTGGGGCGTAGGGTATAAGTGGCAGGTGTAATCAAAGCGGCATAAACCGGAGCAAAGGAGGCGGCCGACAATGAAATATCAGGGCATAACAAGGCGTTGGCTGCTTAACGTTGCCTCGATTGTGCTCGTAATCCTCATATTGGTTTCGGCATTTCTTTATTTGATAATCCGCAACTATTATTACGGCACCGCTCAGATGACGGTTGAGGCGATGACCGCCGAAGAGATTTCCACCATCTTCGGCATGTACGGCGCGTCAACAACCGGCTTTGAGGACGCCGCGAGAGAATACTGCGAAAACTTCGCCTCCGCGGACACTATGGCTGTCTGGGTCATAAGCAAAAGCGGCAAGGTCGTGGTTACCTCAAGCGGTTTCGCTATTGCGGACAATGTTGAGATACCCGAATATGAAGAGGCGAAGGCGAGCCCGGACAGCTCCGCCCTGTGGACGGGCAGACTTCCCTCGGGCGAAAAGATAATGGCAAATACCTGCGTCTACCGCTACGAAAACGGCAGTTACGGCGGCGCGATAAGATATATGGTTTCGCTTGACGCGATGGACAGGCAGCTTGTAAACGTGATGTTTATGATTATGGCGGTCGCCCTTCTTATGTTCGCCGCGCTTATCCTGAGCGGTATGGCTTTTATCCGCTCAATCGTTAACCCCGTTAAGGAGATAGGCGAAATAGCCAAAAAGATAGCGGGCGGTGATTTTGCCGCGAGCATAGACCACTACCCATATAACGACGAAATAGGCGAGCTTTGCGCCACGATTAACGACATGGCGGACAAGCTCTCCGAGATGGACAGGATGAAGAACGATTTCATCTCCACCATATCCCACGAACTGCGCACTCCGCTCACCGCCATCAAAGGCTGGGGCGAAACACTGCTTCAGATAGGCGACAGCGACCCGACAATGACAAAGCGCGGTATGGATATAATCATAAGCGAGTCCACAAGACTCAACGGAATGGTTGAGGATCTGCTCGATTTCTCAAGAATCAGCAGCGGCAGAATGAAATACAACACCATGAAGATGGACTTCCTCGCCGAGCTTGACGATGTTGCTTATTCATTCAAGGACAGAGCATTCAGAAACGGCATAGAGCTCACATACAACGCCCCGGCGATTCCCGCTCCGGGCAACGGCGACCCTTCACGCATAAAGCAGGTGTTTATAAATGTGCTTGACAATGCCGTCAAATATACGCAGGAGGGCGGAAAGATTACGGTTTCCGCTACCATTGAAGACAAAAAAGAGCTTGTCATAAAATTCAAAGATAACGGTGTGGGTATAGCCGAAGAAGATATTCCGCACATCAAAGAGAAGTTTTACAAAGCAAACAATACCGTCAGGGGTTCCGGCATCGGTCTCGCGGTCTGTGACGAGATAGTCAGATACCACGGCGGCACTCTCGATATTGATTCGGTTTACGGTGTGGGTACAACGGTCACCGTAACCCTCCCGCTTGAGAATTCGCCGAAGCAGGAGAAACAAGAGAAGGAGGAAAGCGATAATGAGTAAACAGGATTATGTGGCAGTCGGCGGTCAGGCCCTCATGGAAGGCATAATGATGAGAGGCCCCAAAGGCACGGCAATGAGCTGCCGCCTGCCCGACGGCACAATAGATACCGAGATGAAGGATTTTGTTTCGGTGCGCAAAAAGTATAAGGCGCTCAACATCCCCTTTATCAGAGGCGTGGTTTCGTTTGTTGAGTCAATGATATTCGGTTACAAGCTCCTTATGGAGTCCGCCGAAAAAACAACGCTCGATATGGAGGCGACCGAAAGCGACTCAAAGCTCGACAAGTGGGTTGAGGATCATTTCGGTCCGAAGATGATGACGGTTATCGGCGTTGTCGGCTCGGTGCTCGGCATCCTGCTCGCGTTCGTGCTCTTTATGTGGCTTCCTTCGTTTGTATTTGATCTTGTTGACAAGCACATCCTCGCGAATACCGATGTTTCAAGAGCGAGAGCTCTTATCGAGGGCGTTATCCGCATTATCATATTTGTCACCTATATGTTCCTCACTTCAAAGATGAAGGAGATTCACCGCGTTTATATGTATCACGGCGCGGAGCACAAGGCAATATTCTGCTTTGAGCACGGTAATGAGCTCACGGTTGAAAACGTGCTTAAAGAGAGAAGGTTTCACCCGAGGTGCGGCACAAGTTTCATTTTTGTCACCATCATTCTCAGCATTCTGATTTCATCCGTAGTCGCCATCCTTTTCCCCGGTCTCGCGGGTGTCAGATGGGTATGGATCTGCATCAAGGTTTCACTCCTGCCCCTTATCATGGGTATCGGATTTGAATTCATACAGCTCGCGGGCAAATACCCCAACGCGTTCACAAGATTTCTTTCGGCTCCCGGTCTCGCAATGCAGAGGATAACCACCGCTGAACCCGATGGTAAAATCGCCGAGGTCGCCATTGAGGCGCTCAAGGCGGCGCTCACAGGCGAGGCGCCCGTGAAGGAAGAGCCCGCGGAAGAAGCGGCGGAGGAAACAGCCGAAGAAACAGCGGAAGAAGCTGCTGAGGAAATCGCAGAGACAGCCGAAGAAGTTACCGAGGAAATCGCAGAGACAGCCGAAGAGGCTACTGAGGAAATCGCAGAGACAGCCGAAGAGGCTGCTGAAGAAATCGCGGAGTCAGCCGAAGAAGCTGCGAGTGAAGAGGAAGCTGCCGAAGATGACGAAAGCACAGGCGCGTAAATACGGGCAGGAAGCCCTCGCTTCATCGGGCATAAGCAACGCCCCATCCGAGAGCTTATGGCTGCTTGAGTCGGTTACCGGCGAAACGGCGTCAAAGCTGCTTGCCTCGCAGGGCGATGAGCTGACCGCGGAGCAGGAAAAGAACTTCAGAGACAAAATCGCCGAGAGGATATCCGGCAGACCAATACAGTACATAACCGGTAAATGGGAGTTTTACGGCAGGGAGTTTTACACCGCCGAGGGCGCGCTCATCCCGAGGCCCGAAACGGAGCTTCTTGTTGACTTTGCTCTTGAGTATCTCAAAGGCAGAGAAAACCCCGTGATAATCGACCTGTGCGCCGGCACGGGATGCATCGGCTTAACGCTCGCGTCTCTCATACCCGGCTCAAAAGTTTATCTTGTTGAAAAATATGACGAAGCGTTTGAAATCCTCGCCAAAAACGCCCGGGGTGTCAAAAACGCCGTAATCATAAAGGGCGATATTCTTGAAGACATCGCTTCTCTCGGTCTTCCGGAATGCGATTTGCTTCTTTCAAATCCGCCTTACATTAAAAGCTCGGAGATTCCCGCTCTTCAGACGGAGGTCCTGCGCGAGCCCGTAACCGCCCTTGACGGCGGTGAGGACGGCCTCACGTTTTACAGGGCGCTTAAAAAAATAATACCATCGCTCTGCCGGGGCGCCGCGGCGTTTGAATGCGGCGAGGACCAGGGCGGCGATTTAATGAATATGTTCCCGGGCTCAAGACTGCTCCGTGATTGTTACGGAAACGTCAGAGTCCTGGTTGAAGGAGAAGACAGATGTTAACAGATATTATCCGCCACGGTTTTTCGATTGATACCCTGATAAACCTTTTTGCGAGGGTGTTCGTAGTGTTTTGCACACTTCCCGTTCACGAGTTTGCCCACGCATTCACCGCCACAAAGCTCGGTGATGACACAGCCAGACTCAAAGGGCGCCTTACCCTTAATCCTCTCGCTCATCTTGACCTTATCGGCTCGATAATGATTATGCTCGTCGGCTTCGGTTACGCAAAGCCTGTGCCCGTAAACGCGAGAAACTTCAAAAATCCGAAGGCGGGTATGGCGATTACCGCGGCGGCAGGTCCCCTGTCAAACCTGATTATGGCTCTGCTGTTCTGCCTGATTTATATTCCCTTCTGGGGTTATTATCAGCGCTCGGCAGTCGATTTTGCAGGCGTTGCCGGTCAGTTTTTCTACTGGGCGGCTTATGTGAATGTAACACTCGGTGTTTTTAACCTCATTCCCGTTCCGCCGCTTGACGGCTCAAGGATACTCAATGTTTTCCTTCCGTCAAAATATTATTTCAAGCTTATGCAATATGAGAGATATATCATGATAGGCGTGATGGTGCTTCTCTTCTTCGGAGTTCTGTCCGCGCCCCTCAGTTTCATTTCATCCGCGGTGATGAAAGGCATAGAATCTATTGCCCGGTTACCTTTTATGGCATTCGGTCTCATACAATAAATTCGGGGAGAAAAAGTTTTGGAAAAGATTCAGTACAAGCTTGAGGTGTTTGAGGGACCTATGGACCTCCTCCTTCAGCTTATAAGCAAAAAACAGGTCAGCATCAACGATGTGCCGATAATGGAAATTATCGAGCAGTATCTTGACTATGTCAAAGCCCTGCAGGAAGACGACCTTGATGTTTCAAGCGAATTCCTCGAGATGGCTGCGAGGCTGATTTACATAAAGACGCTTTCGCTCCTGCCTGTTCACGAAGAGGCGGAGAAGCTCGTTGAAGAGCTCAGGGGCGAGCTTATCGAATACAGGGACTGCAAGATTGTCGCGGGCGAACTGCGCAGGACGGGCCTCGGCTTCGACTATTTCTGGCGCGAGCCGGAGGAGATTGAGGCGGACCCGACCTACACGAGAATTCACGAGCCCGTTGACATTTTCAAAGCATACATATCCGCTGTCGGCAAAGGCATGAGAAAGCTGCCGCCGCCCGTTGAAGCATTCAGGGGCATTGTTGCGCGTAAGATTGTGTCCGTCGCCTCAATGGTCAGTGTGATTACCGAAAAATTCAAATCGGGAGAAAAGCAGAAGTTCAAATCGTTTTTTGAAAAAGCAAACTCCCGCTCGGAGATGGTCGCTATTTTCCTCGCGATGCTCGCGATGATCAAGGCAAAGCGCGTGAGCGTTGAAGGCGACCTTGAAAACCCCGACATAACATTGCTCAAAGGCAGAGGGGAGGAAATAGAAATTGACGAATGAGGAAATGAGAGCCGCGGTGGAAGCCATACTCTTTGCGAGCGGCGAGCCGCTTGAGGCGGTGAGAATCGCCGAAGCTCTCGAAATAGAAACCGAAACGGCGGTAGCCCTGCTGTTTGAGGTAGGCGCAATGCTCGACAATATGAAAAGCGGCATCTGCCTTTTAAAGCTCGGCAACAAATATCAGCTGTGCTCGCGCACCGAATACGCCCCTCAGATAAGGGCGGTGCTCGAAATCAAAAAGAACATTCCTCTCTCAAACGCGGCGCTCGAGGTGCTCGCCGTGGTGGCATACAACCAGCCTGTCACCAAGGCGTATATTGAGCAGGTCAGAGGCGTTGACTGCTCCGGCGTTGTCAACACGCTCTGCCAGAAAGGCCTGCTTGAGGAGAAAGGGCGGCTTGAGCTTCCCGGCAGACCTCTGCTTTACGGCACAACGCCCGGCTTTCTCAGGTGCTTCTGCCTGACATCTCTCGCGGATTTGCCCGAGCTTCCCGAAAAGACGGGCGAAGAGATGACGAGCATAGACGAGGAGATAGACTCCTCACAGGGCGAGCAGATCAAAAACTTCTTCCAGGCTGAAATCGAGAAGTCCGATGAAGAAACCGGAGACGGGGAAGAAGAAATCATACAGGAGGAGGGCGGAGATTGAAAATACTTCTGATACTCGCGGGAATCATATTGTTTTTCATTCTTTTGCTGTCCATCGGCTTAAAAATCATTGTTCACTCCGAAGACGGTGTGGATGTAACCGTTACGTGGCTGTTCCTTAAGTTTAAAATCCTTCCGAAAGACGAAGAGAAAGAGAAGAAGAAAGAGGAGAAGAAAAAGAAGAAGGAAGCAAAGAAAGCGGCTAAGGAAGCGAAGAAACCGGAGGAAGAAAAGCCCAAGGACGAAACAATCAAAGAGCCGAAGTCAAAGAAGGACAATATGTTCCTCAAATATTACCGCAACAACGGCGTAAGCGGCACCGTTGAGCTTGTAAGGCGCTTTTCAAAAGTGCTCGGCACAATGCTCAGAGGCATAGCCCGCTCATTCACAATCGACGAAATGTTTATTTTGCTCAAAGTCGGCGCCGGTGACAGTGCGGACACCGCGATAAAATACGGCAAGACCTGCTCGGCGTTTTATCCGGCTGTGGGCCTTATCGTTGACACGATGAGAGTGCGCAAGTACAGCGTTGAGGTTAAGCCCGATTTCATCGAAGGCAAAAACGAGGCAAAGCTTCACGCTAAGCTTTCACTCTGCCCGCGCAGACTCATAAACGCGATTATCGCGTTCGCAATCAGAACAGTGTTCAAAGTAGGTATCAAATTCCTCAAAGGCCAGAAGGCTCCGAAGCCCGAGGCAGCGGAGGAACAAAATAAAAAATTATTAAAAACGAAAGGTGAAGCAAAATGAAAGAGCAATCAGCATCAGGAATTCTCGGCACATCAATTGAAAAAATCAAGGACCTTGTAGATGTCAGCACCATAATCGGTGACCCCATCAACATCGGTAACGGCATCCAGATTATCCCCGTATCAAAGGTTACTTACGGTTTCGCGTCGGGCGGCAGTGACTTCCCGTCAAAGAATAATCAGGAGCTTTTCGGCGGCGGCGGCGGAGCAGGCATCACCATTAATCCCGTAGCTTTCCTCGTTATCAACAACGGCTCCGTATCAATCAAGTACATCAATGCCGCAGAGGGCTCTGTTGAGAGAGTTATAGGCATGGTACCCGACCTTGTTGACAAGGCAAGCGACGTTATCGCACAGCTCAAGCACAAGGATACAAGCGTTGACGCTGCAGTTGCGGACTATATGGAATCCGCTCCCGCTGCGCAAGACGCCGAATAATGAGGTGAAAAGGTTTGCCCGATAACAAAGTGCGTCTTCAGAAATATCTGGCGGATGCCGGCGTCGCTTCAAGGCGTAAGGCCGAGGAGCTGATAGCGCAGGGCGTTGTCCGGGTGAATAACCGCACGGCAAAAATCGGCGACAGCGTCGATGTTAAAAACGACACCGTCACCGTGAGAGGCAAAAGAGTTTTTCAGGCGAAAAATCTCTATTATATTCTTCTCAACAAGCCCCGCGGATATGTCACCACCACGGATGACGAGCTCGGCAGGAAGTGCGTGACCGACCTTGTTAAGGTCAAGGAGCGCATTTACCCCGTAGGCAGGCTTGACCGCGTGAGCGAGGGCGCTCTTATCCTCACAAATGACGGTAAGTTTGCCAATGCCCTTATGCATCCCTCACACCATGTAGCCAAAACCTACCGCGTGACGGTAAGGGGAGAAATGAGCGAGGGGCAGATGAAGCGCCTTGCCGAAGGCATTGAGCTTGACGGCAGAATGACCGCGCCCGCCGGGGTGCGCACGCTCGAAAAGCTTGAGGACAGAACCGTAATCGAGATAGTGCTTCACGAGGGCAGAAACAGGCAGATACGCCGTATGCTCGAAGCGCTCGAAAAAGAGGTTATCCGCCTTAAAAGGACTGCTGTCGGCAGCGTTGAGCTCGGCTCCCTGCCCGTAGGCAGATACCGCGACCTCACAGAAAAAGAGATAGAATCCCTGCTTAAAAGCGCAGGGGCCGACAGGGAGTGATAATATGCTTGTTTTCAGACCTGTGGACGAAAAAGAAAACACAGCGGCTTATGAAGCCGTGCTTGACGGCGTAAACTGCGGCAGGGTCGAGTTTGAATACTCGGGCTACCGTATGAAGTACACCGCCGTCTCGTGTGCGGATGATATCGTGACGGAGGGCCTTCTGAGAAGCTCAATGAATTATTGTGCCAACAGGGGAGTTTACGCCTGCGAAATCTCCGCCGATATGCTTTCGCCCGCGGCAAAGCGGCTCGGTTTCGGGGAGAGTGAGCTTATCGTCGATATCCCGGACGCTCTCACCTCAACATCCTGCTCCTGCGGCGAAAATAGAATAATACCGGAGTGATAAAATTTGATTAAGAGTATGACCGGCTACGGCAGATGCCAGAGCGTAGCCGGCGGAATGAATATCACAGTTGAGCTTAAAAGCGTCAACAACAGATACTTCGATTTTTCATCAAGACTTCCGCGAAATTACGGCTTTCTTGATGAAAAGCTCAAGAGCTTTTTTATGCAGACTCTCACAAGAGGCAAACTCGAGTGCTACGTGACAATCGAGACCGTTGAGGAGCCCGATGTCATCGTCGCGGTCAACATGCCTCTTGCCGAAAGCTATATGAAAGCGTATGCGGAGCTTTCCGAAAAACTCGGGCTTGAAAATGACATTAAGGTGTCCGATATCGTCAGGGTGCCCGATGTGCTTTCACTCAGAAAGCAGCCCGAGGACGAGGAGAAAATCTGGGAAGCCGTCAGAAGCGTCGCTCAGCAGGCGCTTGACAGCTTTGTCGCCATGAGGCAGACGGAGGGCGAGCGGCTCAAAGCGGATGTTTCATCGCGCCTTGACCTCATCCTCGAAAACGTCGCGTTTGTGGAAAAGCGTTCACCCGAAACGGTGAAGGAGTATAATGAGAAACTTCTCGGGCGTCTCAGGGAACTGCTTGAGGATACAAGCATCGATGAGCAGCGCCTTCTCACCGAGGCGGCAATATTCGCCGACAAAATCGCCGTCGCGGAGGAGACCGTGAGACTGCGCAGTCACATCTCGCAGATGCGCGTTTTCCTTGACGCGGACGAAGCCATCGGCAAAAAGATGGATTTCCTCGTGCAGGAGATGAACCGGGAGGCAAACACCATCGGTTCAAAGGCAAACGATGTTGAAATCGCCTCAAAGGTGGTTGACATCAAAGCGGAGATTGAAAAAATCCGCGAGCAGATTCAGAATATCGAGTAAGGACTGACCCGCATGAAACTTATTAACATAGGATTCGGCAATATGATTAACGCCGGCCGTATCGTCGCAATTGTCAGCCCCGAGTCCGCTCCCGTGAAAAGAATGATTCAGGAGAGCAAGGCAAAGGGCAACCTGATTGACGCAACACACGGCAGGCGCACAAGAGCCGTGCTTATAACCGACAGCGACCACGTCATTCTCACTTATCTTCAGAGCGAGACGGTCGCCAACAGACTTAACGAAGAAGAGGAGGCGGCAGAGGATGATGAATGAGAAAAAAGGAGTGCTCGTAATCCTTTCAGGCCCCTCAGGCAGCGGCAAAGACACCGTTCTGAGCGAGCTTGTCGCGAGGAACGATGACATAAGAGTGTCCATCTCAATGACCACCCGCAAGCAGAGGGAGGGCGAGATTGACGGCATTCATTACTATTTTGTTGACAGAGACTATTTCCGCAAAAAGATTGACGAAGGCAGTATGCTCGAATATGCGGAATACGCAGGCAACTATTACGGCACGCCCAAGGCGCCCGTTGACGAAATGCTTAACAGCGGCATAAATGTTGTGCTCGAAATCGAAGTGCAGGGCGCGGATAAAATCCGCCAGATGTATCCCGATGTTATCAGCGTTTTTCTCATGCCCCCGTCGCTCAGCGCCCTTGAGGCGAGGATAAGAATGCGAGGCACCGAGGATGAGGAGAGCATAGCGCACCGCCTGTTTATAGCGGAGCAGGAAATCCGCAGGGCGGATGAATTCGGCTATGTGATAGTCAACGACACCGTCACGGACGCGGTAGAGTCCTTCGAAACAATCATCAGAGCTGAAAAGCTGAAAGTCAGCAGAAATAAACACATCATAAGCGAGGTAGCAAATCATGTTTAATCCCGATTTAAGCGTTGTCCTTCAGGACCATCTCAGCCGTTATTCACTTGTTACGGCAACAGCAAAAAGAGCAAGAGAGATAGCAATCGAGGAGCAGGCAACGGGCGAAACCAGCACAGAGAAACCCGTAACCAGAGCTCTTGACCAGATTCTCTCGGGCGAATATGTCATAGTAGAGCCCGAAGAAATCAGAAATATCTGAGAGATTTTTAAACGGCCCGGGGAGGTGAGGCGAAATGAAGTATGCGAAGGTTGCCGTTGAGGCGGCGAATTATTCCTTTGATGCTCTTTTCGACTACATTGTCCCCGCAGACCTCGAGGAAAAGGCTGTGCCGGGCGTCAGGGTCACCGTGCCCTTCGGCGCCGGCAACAAAAGGACGGTAGGCGTCATATTCTCGCTTTCGGATGAGAGTGAGGGCAAACGCCTCAAAAAGATTGACAACGTAGAGGATGAGGAGCCCCTTCTGAGCGATGAGATGCTTTCTCTTGCCTCCTTCATGAAGGACAGATGCTTCTGCACCTACTACGACTGCGTCAAAGCCATGCTTCCCTCGGGTCTCAAAAGGCGCATCGTAAATTCTTACGCCGCGAATCCCGACGCGGATGCATCCGCGGTCTCAAAACTCGAGGGCACACAGAAAGAGATTTATGACTTTCTCGTTGACAGAGGCACTTTCGTAAGAGAGGACCTAATCTTTAAAAACCTCGGTATGCGCGCGGATAAAGCGGCGGCTACAACCCTCGTCAAAAAGGGCTGTATAATATCACAGAGCGATTCGGTAAAGAATCTCGGCGACCTTACAACCCGCATGATAAGACTTCTGCCCGGGTGGGAGGATATCAGACTCACCGCCAAGCAGAAAGAGGTTGCGAAAGTCCTGTGTGACGCGGGCGCGGCAACGGTGAGCGAGCTTTGCTATTTCACCGGCTATACCCCCGCGGTCGCGAACGCCCTCGTCAAAAACGGCGCGGCGGAGTTTTTTGAGACACCCGTTGATTTTTATTCAGCTCTGACGGACGGTGACGGCGAAAGAAAGCCGATTACCCTCACAGATGAGCAGCAGGCCGCTTTCGATGAGCTTAAAGGCAAGGCCCTCTCGGGTGAGAGGAGCACATATCTGCTTTACGGCGTTACGGGCAGCGGCAAAACTTCCGTCTATATGCGCGTTATGGATGAGGTGCTTGATACGGGCAGGAGCGTGCTGCTCCTTGTGCCGGAAATCGGGCTCACTCCTCAGGCGCTGAGCATATTCTGCAAAAGGTACGGAAAAGATGTGGCCGTTTTCCATTCCGCCCTCTCGATGAGAGAGAGAAGCGAGCAGTGGAAGCGCGTTAAAAACGGGCAGGCGCGTGTCGTTATCGGCACGAGAAGCGCCGTATTCGCCCCGTTTAACAATCTCGGTCTCATCATCATCGACGAGGAGCAGGAGCACACATATAAATCCGAGCAGACTCCACGTTATGACGCCGCGGATGTTGCCAAATTCCGCGCGGCATACAACAAGTGCCTTCTTTTGCTCGCGTCGGCAACGCCGAAGGTTGAAAGCTATGCCTCGGCGCTCAAAGGCAATTACGGACTCTGCACTCTGACGGGCAGATACGGCTCGGCCGATATGCCCGAGGTTAAGACCGTCGATATGCGCACGTGCGAAAAAATGCCCTCCTGCAGTGAAATCAGCAGGGAGCTTTATGAGGCGATAAGAGCGGCGGTTGACGCGCACAGGCAGACCATACTGCTCATTAACCGCAGGGGCTATAACACTTTTGCCGTGTGCGACTCGTGCTCAAAGGTCATAGACTGCCCCAATTGCAGCATTTCTCTCACTTATCATTCGGCGAATAACCGCCTCATGTGCCATTACTGCGGCTACTCTCAGCCGTTTACCAAAGAATGCCCCGAGTGCGGCGAAAGCAATATAAGGTACGCCGGTTTCGGCACTCAGAAAATCCAGGATGAGCTTGCAAATCTCTTCCCGGACGCGAAAATTCTCCGTATGGACGCGGACACCACCACCGCCAAGGACTCTCACGAAAAGCTTCTCGGAGCGTTTGAGCGCGGTGAATATGATATTCTGATGGGCACCCAGATGGTTGCGAAGGGCCTCGATTTTCCGAATGTTACCCTCGTTGGTGTCATATCAATAGACCAGCAGCTTTATAACGATGACTTCAGGTCGCTCGAAAAAGCGTTTTCGCTTCTCACCCAGGTTGTGGGCAGAAGCGGCAGGGGAGACAGCAAGGGTATTGCCCTCGTGCAGACTCTCACCCCCGAAAATGACATAATCCGCCTCGCTTCCCAGCAGGATTATGACAGATTCTTCCGCACGGAAATCAAAATCCGCAAAGCAATGAAATATCCGCCTTTCTGCGACCTGTGCGTTTTCGGCATAACAGGCGAGGACGAGAGCGCGGTAAGAGGCGCGTGCGAAGGAATAACAGAGCTCCTCTCGCGCAGAACAGCGGAGGAATACAAAGGCGAAAAAATAATCGTTTTACGCCCGGTGCCCGCGAGGGTCGCGAAAATGGGCGGAAAATTCAGATACAGAATCATTATCAAATGCCTGAGCACGGCAAGATTCAGGCAGATGATTTCCGGAATACTTAAAGAGACGGCAACGGACAAACGGTATAGGCAGGTCACTGTTTATGCCGACATAAACCCCGATACCGTGCTGTGAGGTGCAAAATGGCAATCAGAAAAATAGTTGAGGTGGGCGACCCTATACTCAGAAAAAAATCCCGCCCCGTGGAAAAATTCGATGAAAGACTGTGGACTTTGCTCGACGATATGAGAGAGACTATGTATCTCGCAAACGGCGTCGGCCTTGCCGCTGTGCAGGTAGGCGTTTTGCGCCGCGTTGTGGTCCTTGACTGCAGCGAGGATAAAACCGGCTACCTCGAGCTTATAAACCCCGAGATAACCGGCACCGAGGGTGAGCAGTGCGAAACGGAAGGCTGCCTCTCCCTGCCCGGTCAGAACGGTGTTACAAAAAGGCCTGCTGAGGTTAAAGTCAAGGCGCAGGACAGAAACGGCAACTGGTGCGTATTCAAAGGCACGGGCCTCAAGGCAAGATGCTTCTGCCATGAGATTGATCACCTTGACGGCATCCTTTTCACCGACAGGCTCGTGAAGCCCGGCATTGAAGAGCTTAACGAAACGGCAGAGAAAAACGGGTGAGAAAATGAGAATTGTTTTTATGGGGACTCCGGATTTTTCCGTCCCCTGTCTTCAGAGACTTTTTGATATGGGGTGCGAGGTAACGGGAGTTTTCACTCAGCCCGATAAGCCCAAGGGAAGGCACGGCGTGCTCACGCCTCCTCCCGTAAAGGTGCTCGCCGCGGAGCGCGGAGTGCCGGTTTATCAGCCGGTAAAAATGCGCGACGGCACAGCCCTTGAAATGCTTAAAGAGGCAAACCCGGACCTTGCGATAGTTGTTGCCTACGGCAAAATCCTGCCGAAGGAAATCCTTGAATACCCGAAATACGGCTGCATCAATATTCACGCCTCCCTTCTGCCCGATTTAAGAGGCGCCGCTCCGATTCAGTGGGCAATCCTAAGAGGTCTCACCGAAACGGGAGTTACCTCAATGCAGATGGACGAGGGGCTCGACACGGGCGATATGCTTATCAGCAAGAAGGTAGAAATCACGCCCGATATGAATGCGCAGGAGCTTCACGACAAGCTTTCGTCGCTCGGCGCGGATGTTATGCAGGAAACAATAGAAGCGCTCGTTAAAGGTGAGCTTAAACCCGTAAAGCAGGGAGAGGGCGAATCCTTTTACGCGCAGATGCTCACAAAGGAGCTTTCTCCCATCGACTGGCGCGACAGCGCGCAGGAGGTTCACAACAAGGTCAGAGGTCTTTACGGCTGGCCCTGTGCCACGGCAAAGCTCGGCGGAAAGGTTTTCAAGATTCACGAAACCTCTCTCACACACGAAAAGGGGAGTTTTCCCGGTGAAATAACAGATAAAAACGGCCGTCTTTCCGTTTGCTGCGGTGACGGCAGATGTGTTGAAATAAAAGTTTTGCAGGCGGAAAACAAAAAAGCTATGCCTGCGGGAGATTACCTCAGGGGTAACCCCGTTACACTCGACAGATTTGATATAACGGAGGTGTAACTATGTACGGCTTCTATGGAATAGATATTTATTACATCCTTCTTGTGCTGCCGGCAGTCATCCTCGCTTTGATTGCCCAGGTAAAGGTAAAGTCAACTTACAAAAAATACAGCGGAGTGCCCAACACAAGGGGTATGACCGGCGCCCAGGCGGCGCAGGCGGTGCTGAGTTATTACGGCATTAACGATGTTATGATTCAGCCGATAACCGGCTCGCTTACCGATAATTTCAACCCGAAGAATAAAGTTATCAGTCTCTCGGAGGGAGTTTACAATTCAACCTCGGTCGCGGCGGTCGGCATCGCCTGCCATGAAGCGGGTCACGCCGCCCAGCACGCGGAGGATTACGGCCCCATAAAGGTCAGAAATTCCATCGTACCTATTTGCAACATCGGCTCGATGCTCGGCATACCTCTCGCAATTATCGGCATTTTTCTTTCCTTTGAGCCGCTTATTTATGCCGGACTCATCCTTTATTCCGCAGTGCTCGTTTTTCACCTTGTTACACTGCCCGTCGAGTTTAACGCAAGCAGACGCGCTCTGAAGGTGATTGAAGAAAACAGCCTGCTGTACGGCGAAGAATACTCGGGCGCCAAAAAGGTGCTTACGTCAGCGGCAATGACCTACGTCGCTTCAATGCTCGTAACCCTTGCGAACCTGCTCAGATTCTTCCTGCGTTTCACAAAGAGAAATTAAGGAGTAACCGATGAAAACAGCCAGACAGACGGCGTTTGAAGCCCTTTTGAAAATACAGAAGGACGGCGCTTATTCAAACCTCGTTGTTGACAGCGCGATAAAAGACAACCCGGATTTGTCCGACAGGGACAGGGCTTTTGTCACGAATCTCATTTACGGCACGCTTGACCGGCTTATACTGATTGATTTCAATCTCAGCTTATACCTCAATCAGCCCCTTAAAAAGCTGAAACCCGAGCTTCACACCATACTCAGAATGGGAGCTTACCAGATTCTTTTCATGGATAAGGTGCCCTCCCACGCGGCGGTGAGCGAGAGCGTACAGCTTGCCAAGGTCAATAAATCCGCTTTTGCCGCTTCCGTTGTCAACGCGGTTTTAAGGCGCGTTGCCGATAACGGAGTGCAATACCCCGACGAGGACGAAAGGTCCCCGAAATATCTTTCAATCAAATACTCCTGCCCCGAGTGGCTCATAGAATTATGGATTGACTCCTACGGCTTTGACAATGCCGTTGCCGTTGCCGAAAAAGCGCTTGAGGCACCGCCCCTGACCGTGAGAGTGAACAACCTTAAAATCACGGCAGACGACCTTATTTGGAAGCTTGCCGCGGACGGCGTTGTATCGGAAAAGATTGAGGGCATGGACAATATCCTCATTCTCGGCAACACCGGCTCGGTGGACGGCCTTATGGCTTATCAGGCAGGTTATTTTCATGCCCAGGATATGGCCTCGCGTCTTTGCTGTGAGGCGCTTGATCCGAAAGCGGGCGAAACTGTTTTTGATATGTGCTCATCTCCCGGAGGCAAAGCGTTCACCGCCGCCGAGATTATGGGCAACGAGGGCGAGATAAAGGCGTTTGACATTTATCAGTCAAGAGTTGACCTCATAAGAAAAGGCGCCGAAAAACTCGGCATCACAATAATAAACGCCACCATTTCGGACGGCACGGTATATAACGAAAACTTCGGCACCGCGGACAGAATCCTTTGCGATGTGCCCTGCTCGGGTCTCGGCGTAATAAGGCGCAAGCCCGAAATCAGGTACAGGACGCCCGATGATGTTTCCACACTGCCTCCCGTGCAATACGCCATACTCAACAACTCCGCGAGATACCTCAAAGACGGCGGCCGCCTGGTTTACTCAACCTGCACCCTCAACCCCGCCGAAAACGAGGATGTCTGTGACAGATTCCTTGCGGAGCACCCGGATTTCAGGACGGTGGATTTTCTGCCCGATGTGCACAGGCACATTCCGGATTATAAATATCTTACACTCATGCCTCATATACACGGCACCGACGGTTTCTTCATAGCCGTGTTTGAAAAGAACTGATTCCGGAGGGAAAATGGATATTCTTTCAATGTCGCTCGAGGAGATGACAGCGGCTTTCAGGGAAAATTCAATACAGACCTTCAGGGCAAAACAGGTTTATGAATGGCTCCATAAGCACCTTGCTTCGGGTTATGACGAAATGACAAACCTGCCCAAGGATTTAAGGGCAAGGCTCGCGGAAGAATTCCCGGTAAGGGCCTGTGTGCCGGAAAAGGTATTTACTGCTTCCGACGGCACGGTCAAATTCCTTTACTCCCTGCCCGACGGAGACTACGTCGAGAGCGTGCTGATGAAATACAAATACGGCTACACTGTCTGTGTTTCATCGCAGGTCGGCTGTAAAATGGGCTGCGCCTTCTGCGCTTCAACCCTCGGAGGCTTCAAAAGAAGTCTTACAGCCGGTGAAATTCTCTCACAGGTCTATAACGCTCAGAGGCATACTGGAGAAAGAGTTTCGCATATTGTCCTTATGGGCATGGGTGAGCCGATGGATAACTTTGAAAATGTTATGCGTTTTATTTCGCTTGTTACGGATGAAAAAGGCATAAACCTTTCGATGAGAAATATCTCTCTTTCAACCTGCGGAATAGTGCCGCGCATAAAAGAGCTTATGGATAAACATCTGCAGCTCACCCTTTCGATTTCACTTCACGCCCCGAATGACGAAATCAGAAATAAAATAATGCCCGTGAACAAAACATACGGTGTTGACGAGCTTCTTGATATATGCCGCGAATACGCTTCTGTCACCTCAAGGCGCATCTCGTTTGAATACTCAATGATGAGAGGCGTCAACGACAGTGACGAAAACGCCCGTGAGCTTGCCTCAAAGCTGAAGGGAATGCTCTGCCACGTTAATCTTATTCCGATTAACGAGGTGGCGGAAAGTCCGTTTAAGCCGAGCTCACCGGCGAGGATAAGCGCTTTTTCGGCGATACTGGCGGACAAAGGAATAAGCACCACGGTCAGGCGCCGCCTCGGCTCCGACATTGACGCTTCCTGCGGCCAGTTAAGATTAAAAGAAAACAAGGAGAGGGGGGGATTCTGATGCTCCTTGCAGCAAAAACAGATATAGGTACGCAAAGAGAAAACAATCAGGATTCATATTCTTTCGGAGAAATAATGCCGGGAGTCTGCTATGCCATCGTTTGTGACGGCATGGGCGGCGCGGCGGAAGGAGCCGTGGCCTCACGCGAGTGCGCGAGCATCGTGCGCGAGCGCCTTACTCAGGGCTACTACGACGGTATCAGTGATTTGTCTCTCAAATCGCTTCTTACCTCCGCAATCGAATACGCCAACAGGCACATTTACAATCTTTCCCTCTCGGATGAAAAATATGAGGGAATGGGCACCACCGTTGTCGCGGCGGTCGTCACCAAGAGTTATGTCTATATCGCTCACGCGGGCGACAGCAGGGCATATCTCATCAGCCCTCCGGGCAGCATAATGCAGCTCACGCGCGACCACTCGGTTGTGCAGAGAATGGTAGAGGACGGCACGATTACCGCGGCACAGGCGGCAGACCATCCCAAGAAGCATCTAATCACCCGCGCGGTCGGGGTTGACTCCGAGGTGCGCACCGACTTCTGCCAGGAGGATGTTGAGGCGGGCAATATAATTCTGCTGTGTACCGACGGCCTTACGAATTACGCCACAATCAACGACCTCGCGCAGGGCGCGGCGGGATGTCCGCTTGAGGAGTATGTGTCAAATCTCGTAAACAAAGCAATTGAAAACGGCGGCGGCGACAATATCACCGCTGTTGCCGTTGAAGTCTGATAAGGAGGAACGGATATGGATAACTATACCGGTAAAAGGCTTGACGGCCGTTACGAAATTCAGGAGGTTATCGGCGTAGGCGGTATGGCGGTTGTTTATAAGGCTTACGATAATATTGATGACCGTATCGTTTCCGTTAAAATACTCAAGGATGAGTTTCTCGCAAACGAGGAGTTCCGCCGCAGATTCAAAAATGAGTCAAAAGCCATTTCCCTGCTTTCACATCCCAATATTGTGAAAGTTTATAATGTTAACTACGGCGACAGGCTTCAGTATATAGTAATGGAATATGTCGAGGGCATTACGCTCAAGGAATATATTGAGCAGCAGGGCCGCCTCGGCATTAAGGAAACCATCCATTTCACCACTCAGATTTTAAGAGCGCTTCAGCACGCTCACGACAAGGGCATTATCCACAGGGATATAAAGCCCCAGAATATTCTCCTTCTGTCAAACGGTGATATCAAGGTTACGGACTTCGGCATCGCCCGATTCAGCTACAGCGACACCAAGACCATGACTGACTCAGCCATCGGCTCCGTGCACTACATAAGCCCCGAGCAGGCGAGAGGCAACTCCATTGACGAGAGAACGGATATTTACTCCGTCGGCGTTGTTATGTATGAGATGCTCACGGGCAAGCTCCCGTTTGTTTCCGACAACAGCGTTTCCGTTGCCCTTATGCAGCTGCAGAGTGACGCGAAGAGCATCAGGGAAATTAATCCCAACATTCCGGTAGGCCTCGAGCAGATAGTCAAGAGAGCCATGGAAAAGGACACAAAGCAAAGATATCAGACGGCTTCCGAGATGCTGCTTGACATTGAGGAGTTCAAGAGAAATCCCAATATAAAATTCAGGCAGGATTACTTTGTGGATTCAGACCCCACCAGATTTGCCACCAAAACGCCCTCACAGACTCCCGTTAATACACCCGCTCCCCCGGTCAGGACTAATACTCCCGCGGATGACGGCGACGAAAACGACGAAGATGGGAGGAAGGGAGGTAAGGCGGGCTTCATAATAGTAGGAGTCCTGCTCGGTCTTCTCGTTGTGGGCCTCGTTGTTTTTGCCGGCCTGTATTTCTTCACAGATGTATTCGCCAAAGAGGCGAAAGTTGTACCGAATTTTGTGGGCATGGATTATGAAACCGAAATTAAGGATAACCGCGATTACTCATCCTTAACCTTCGACATTGTCTATGAGACGAACAGCCTTCTCAACGACGGCATGGTCTTTGACCAGGATCCTCCTGCGAACAGAAAAATGGACGCTTCCTCAAAAACGATTATCCTCTATGTTGTCAATAACAGCGAGCCAATTGCCATCCCGGATGTGAGCGGCAAGATGTGGGAGGCGGCGCAGACAATGCTTGAAAACAAAGGCTTCAAGGTGAGTCTCCTGCCCACGGTCAGCGCCACAATCGAATACGGCACGGTTATCAAAACCAACCCCGCCGCCGGCACAGAAGCGGAGCCCGGCTCCACGGTTATTCTTTACTACGCGAGCGATGAGGACCTCATTGAAGTGCCCAGTGTTATCGGTTGGGATTACAATATGGCAAAAGAAAAGCTTGAAAGCATGAAGCTTGCCATTGATACCACTTACGAAGAGAGAGCCAGTGACAAGCCTAAGGGCGAAATCCTCTTTCAGAATCCCGAAGAGGGCGACAAGGTTATGGAGGGCACAAGAATTGTTGTTGTTGTGAGCAGCGGTGTGCCTGAGGTAATGACGGCAAATATAAAGATCCACCTACCCAACAGCGGCACAAGACAGAGTTTTGACGTTTATGTCAACAACGAGAGCGTAGCGAGCAAATCCCTTATGATGGACGGCAGCGATTACACTTTCTCCGTCACAGGCTCAGATGCCGCCGCCTCTGTCAAGGTTTATATCAGCAACAGCGAATACTATCACTGCACGGTTGACTTCACAAAGAATCCCGCCACAATTTCAAATGACGGATATGCTTATTCTTCTGCCTCAAGCGCGGTATTGCCGGATGTAACCGGTATGACAATGGATGCAGCCAAGAGCACGCTTGCTTCAAGAGGCTTCAGAAAAGTAACAATTAAATACAGCGAAACTCTTGAAAAGAGCCGTGACGGTATTGTTATCAGTCAGAGCCCCGAGGGCACAAGCACAAGCTCAATCGTGAGCCTGATTACCGGCTCAATACCGACCGACACCGAAATTGTGCTTACAGTCGGTCAGTTTATAGGTATTTAACAATAAATAATAATAACAATTATTTCGGAAAGAGAAAAAAGCGAAAAAGGAGTGGAAAAGATGAATAAAGAAGGAATTATTCTCAAAGGAATCGGCGGATTTTACTATGTGAAGTGCGATGATGATGTCTATGAATGCAAGGCGAAGGGCATTTTCCGCATGGAGGGCATAAAACCCCTTACAGGCGACAAGGTGACCATTTCCGTGAATGAAAACACGGAAAACACCATCGATGTCATTCACGAGCGCTCAACGGTGATGACCCGTCCGCCCGTCGCGAATATCGACAAGCTGTTCATAATTTCATCAACCATCGAACCGCGTCCCGCGCTGCTTATAATTGACAAGCTGACGGCAATAGCGGTTGACAAAGGTATTGAGCCCATAGTTATCTTCACAAAGTGCGACAAGGCAAACGGCGAGCGCTACGCGGATATTTACCGCAAGGTGAATATAAAGGCGTTTTGCGTATCGAGCAAAACCGGGGAGGGCATTGACGCTCTCAAGTCCGAGTTTGCCGGTCACATAAGCGCTTTCGCGGGTAACACGGGCGTTGGTAAATCCTCGCTTCTTAACGCCATTGAGCCTTCGCTGAACCTGAGCACAGCAGAAATCAGCGATGCTCTCGGCAGAGGCAAGCACACCACACGCCACAGCGAGCTGTTTGAAATCTGCGGCGGATATGTCGCGGATACCCCGGGCTTTGCCTCAATAGTGTCCGAGGACAGCGAGTATGTTGACAAAGAGAATCTTCCCTTTGCATTCAAGGAGTTTGCGCCTTATCTCGGCAAGTGCAAATATTCAACCTGCCGCCATGTTATGGACCAGGGCTGTAAGATAATCGAGGCGGTTGAGCTCGGAGAAATCCCGGTTTCACGCCATGAGAGCTACAAAATGCTTCTGGAGCAGGCCGAGCAGGTCAAGACCTGGAGATAAGCATTGCTCTCTCGTATTTAAACCGGCCTGAATAAAAATCACAGGCGTTTCCGTAACACGAAACGCCTGTGAGCTTTTTTAATTTGTTTTTCTGATTACATCAGATTTTGGCCGGGCAGTGATTTGTTGCCACTATATTTACTCCCGTGCCGCAAACGTTTTCAACCAGCACATCGCCGAGCGCTACGGGCGCGTTGGCCCTTGCCTTGTTGATTGCTTCCATGCAGTCAAATATCTTTTCCTTGGGCAGGGGACCTGCGGATTTGCAGGGCACCACATTGTGCACGCCGCCTTCAACTCTTACGGTTGTCGCGAGGCTTCTCTGGGGATGAGTGATTTCGTTTTCGGCGTAAGTTTTGCCGCGAGGGCAGGTGTTGCCGCTGACCGAGATTATTTCACCGCTGTCGCTTATTTCAACGGTTATCGGGCAGCCCATGGGGCATGTTACGCAAGTGATTTTCTTTGTCATTTCTCACACCTCCACGGAAATTTCTATAACGCCGTCTTTGGAAAACGTCTGAAGCATTTTGTTCGTGATAACCACGTTTTCCATTTCGCCCGGCGCAAGGCGCGGACGCTTGCGGCTTATGATTTCTTCGCCGTTATACTTGACCTTTACGGTCGCGTTTTTGAATGTGTTGCCAACTCTGAAATAGAGCTTCACATCACCCTCGTTGTTGAGGTTTATTTTCTGGGGCACAATGTATCTTACCGCGCCTACGCCCTTTGTGGTCACCTGATCGCTGTCGGTCTTTTTACCGAGCACATACATTGCCGCGCCCTCGCCTGCTGTCTGGCTTTCGTAGGTTACAAAGTCCACAAGGTCGTGCACGTGAAGCACGTTGCCGCAGGCGAAAACGCCCTTGTGATTTGTTTCTCTGTATTCGTCCACAACCGCGCCGCTTGTCACTCTGTCAAGGTCTATTCCCACAGCTCTTGTCAGCTCGTTTTCGGGGATAAGACCTACGGAAAGAAGGAGAGTGTCGCACTCAATAAAGCGCTCCGTGCCGGGTATAGGCTTGCGGTTTTCGTCAACGTTCGCTATTGTAACGCCCGTTACTCTGTCCTTGCCGTGAATGTCAATGACGGTACAGCTCAGGTAAAGAGGAATGCCGAAGTCGTCAAGGCACTGCACGATGTTTCTTGTAAGGCCGCTTGAGTAGGGCATAAGCTCGCAAACACACTCAACTTTCGCGCCCTCAAGGGTCATTCTTCTTGCCATAATAAGGCCGATATCGCCCGAGCCGAGAATAACAACTTTTTTGCCGGGCATATAGCCGTCAATGTTCACGTATTTCTGCGCCGTGCCCGCGCTCATAACGCCGCTGCCTCTTGTGCCGGGGATGTTGAGAGCGCCTCTGGGTCTCTCTCTGCAGCCCATAGCGAGGATAATGGCTTTTGCTTGAATTTCAAGCAAACCGTCGGTCTTGTTTACGGCGTAAACCTTGTTGTCGCCGGTGATTTCAAGAGCCATTGTGTCGGTCTTATATTCGATTTTCTGCTCGTTTACCTGCTTTATAAATCTGTCGGCGTACTCGGGGCCCGAGAGCTCTTCACCGAAATACTGAAGACCGAAGCCCGTGTGTATGCACTGCTCGAGTATGCCGCCGAGTGTTTCGGCTCTTTCGAGAATGAGGATACTTTCAATGCCGCATTCTCTCGCCTTGAGAGCCGCCGCCATGCCCGCGGGGCCGCCGCCGATAACAACTATATCATAGTTAAGCATTGTGTTCCCTCCTTCTCATTTTGTTCTTTCATAAAGGATTTTCGAGTTGCCGCCGCACTTGGTAATCTCGTTGATTTCAACGCCGAGCTCCTCAGCGAGCAGTTCCACAACCTTTGAGCCGCAGAAACCGCCCTGGCAGCGTCCCATGCCGGCTCTTGTTCTTCTCTTAACGCCGTCAACATCTCTCGCGCCTGCGGGGGCCTTGATGGCGTCAATGATTTCACCTTCCGTTATGGTTTCACAGCGGCATACGATTCTGCCGTATGCGGGGTTTTTCGCGATAATCGCTTTTCTCTCCTCGTTTGTCATGTGCCTGAATCTTACGGGAGCTTCCCTTACGGGGTTAAAATCCGCTCTCTTTTCGGCGCCTGCGTCTTCCGCTATGATTTCCGCAATCATAATGCCAACCGCGGGGGCGGAGGAGAGACCGGGGGACTCAATGCCCGCGGCGTTTATGAATTTGTCATTTTTCCCGCTCTTTCCGATTATGAAATCATCGCATTCAAGGTGAGCGCGAAGGCCGGCGAAGGAGGTGATAACCTCTCTCGTTGTAACGCAGGGTACCGATTTCTGCGCCTTCTCAAGTATGAGGGCGAGAGTGTCCGCGTTTGTGTCAACATCCTCTTTGCCCTCAATGTCAATGGCAGTCGGGCCGAGAAGAAGGTTGCCGTCAACGGTGGGGGTCACGAGCGTGCCCTTGCCCATTATTGTGGGGCACTGGAAAAGGACATGGCTCACAAGGTTGCCGACTGTTTTGTCGCACAGCATATATTCGCCTTTACGCGCGATTGTGTGCAGTGAATTGTCGCCTATCAGGGCGGCAATTTCGTCGCAGTAAACGCCCGCCGCGTTAACGATGTATTTAGCTTTAATCTCCCGGTTTCCGTCCGATACAGTGAAAACGGAGCCGTCATAATCAATCTTTGAAACGGCGAAATTGCGCATAAATTCCGCGCCGTTTACAACCGCGTTTTCAGCAGCGGCTATGGTGAGCTCGTACGGGCAAACGATGCCGGCGGTGGGAGCCCACAGCGCGCCGACAGCGTCGGGATTAACATTAGGCTCCATCTCGTGAAGCTTTGCGCTGTCTATGATTTCAAGCCCGTGAACTCCGTTTGTAACGCCTCTGTCATAGAGTTCTTTAACGGTTTTCATCTCCTCATCCGAAAAGGCGAGCAGGAGGGAACCGATTGGCTTGAAGGGCACATTCAGTTCCTTGCAGGTTTCGGGCATCATGGCAGTACCCTTTACATTGAGTATTGCCTTGAGCGTGCCCGGGACAGCGTCAAAACCCGAGTGAACAATGGCTGAATTCGCTTTTGAAGTGCCCATTGCAAGGTCATTGCATTTTTCAATAAGGGCAACCTTAAGGTTGTACCGGCTCAGCTCGCGCGCGGCAAAAGCGCCCGTTACACCCGCACCGATAACGGCTACGTCATAGCACATTTTAATGACCTCCGTATAATTTATTTCCAAACAATCATTATATCATTCAAATCAATATACTACAATACAAAAACATAAAAATATTTTCAGTTTATGCAGCTCATCACTTCTCCCACCTTGTCACGTATAATCAGGTTGAAGCTCGAGTCCATATCGGTTGAATCGCGGTTGATTATCACAAGATTCTTTCCCCTGAAATATCTTATGAATCCCGCCGCGGGGTAAACTCTCAGGGATGTGCCGGCAACTATCATAAGGTCCGCTTTCGCTATGGCGTTAACGGCGTTTTCAATCGTTTCGCCGTCGAGTGATTCTTCATAAAGCACCACATCGGGTTTTATTATTCCGCCGCATTCGCAAAGGGGCACTCCCTGCGCTTTCACAACGCTTTCAATGCCGTGGAATCTGCCGCATTTCATGCAGTAGTTTCTCAGCACGCTGCCGTGAAGCTCATACACTTTTTTGCTGCCGGCTTCCGTGTGAAGCCCGTCTATATTCTGCGTTACGACGGCGATGTCCTTCCCTTTGTTTTCAAGCTCCGCGAGTTTTAAGTGGGCAGGGTTGGGTCTTGCGTCAGGGTAGTAGAAATACTGCTTGTAAAACTCATAGAATTCGGGTGTGTGCGCCTCGAAAAAAGAGCGGCTGATTATCTCCTCGGGCGGATATTTGTAGTCCATCATATATATGCCGTCCGCCGAGCGGAAATCGGGTATTCCGCTTTCGGTTGACACGCCCGCGCCGCCGAAAAACACGATTTTTTCACTCTCATCAATCATCTGCTGAAGCTTCGCGATTTTCACCATATCCATAAAATCACCTCTTAAAACGATTTTAGCACTACAAATGGTGCGTTTTCAAGTATTAAAACACAAAATATTGTGATTTTTATATTGCATTATTTTATTTTTACTGTTATAATAAAGTGTATGTCAAAATGAGGTACTGTAACCGTTTGATTTTCATATCACATTTTCAACATAAATCAACATCCGGATGAAGGAGATGAAATCATGGCAGACACAGGAAAGAAGAAACAGCAGGAGCCGAAGATACCCTCAAAGAGCCCCAAGAGCGCCGGTACATCAAAAAGCGCGGGCGCGTCGAAAGGTCAGAGCGCAGCAAAGAGTCAGGGCGCGTCGAAGAGCGGCACTTCGAAACCTGCGGGCAAAGCCCAGCCTGCCAAAAAGACTCAGCCCGCAAAAAAGCCTGCCGAGGAAGTAACAGCATATAAGGGGATGAACAAGCAGACCGCGGCCATCATTTTCGCGGCGGCCGCTGTTTTCCTTTTCGCGGTAGCGGTTATTGAGGGCGAAAACGTTTGGAACGTTATGCACAATCTTATGTTCCGCATCCTCGGAATATGCGCATATGTGATACCGTTTATGTTCCTTTATATGGCTGTCGTTTACGCGAGAGAGAAGCAGTCGGCAAACGTTTCGACAAATCTTATTTCCGCGGGCGCGGTTATTCTGATGCTGTCATCCGCCGTGCATATTTTCAAGGGCAAGCTTTCGGATACGGTTTCAATGCAGATAAGCGACGCCTGGGAAGCAGCTCCCAACAAAAGCGGCGGCGTTATCGGCGCGCTCATAGGCGGCGGCATAGCGAAGCTTTTCGGCGAAACCGGAGCGAAGGTCACAATCATCCTTCTTCTCATAGTCGCAATACTTCTTCTCACGGGCATTTCCCTTCCCATCATCGTTTCATTCGTGCGCAAGCCCATAAAGAAAGTTACTCAGGTTACCGCCGAGAGAATGGAACAGAACGCGCAGCGAAGGGAAGAGGAAAGAAAGCAGAGAGAGCTTGAGGAGGAGCAGGAAGAAAATACCGAAGAAACGGATGAACCCGTAAAAGAAAAACCCGGAAAGAAAAAGATTCCCGAAATCGGCGGACCGGCAAATATCACCGGTGATCTCATTGAACCCCCCATGCCCGTAATAGTTACGGGCGTCGATACGGCTGCTGCTCCTGCAGTTG
>DBWO01000051.1:34376-34974 GCA_002309055.1 Ruminococcaceae bacterium UBA1236 | reverse complement strand
CTGCCGTGGCGGCCGCTGAAAAAGCCAAAAAGCCAAAAGCGCCTAAAGTAAAAGACGCGCTGATAATCGAAAAGAAGCCCGAACCCAAAAAGAAAACTCCGGCCGCGGAGGCAGAGCCTGTTTCGCAGAACAGCGATAATTATAAACTGCCTCCGATAGACTGCCTTAATATGCCTGCAAACGCAGGGGCTGTTGATTTTGAAACCGAGATGCAGAGCGGCTCCAAAAAGCTGATTGAAACTCTCGAAAGCTTCAAAATTCACGCCACGGTTACGGCGATTGTTCGCGGCCCCTCGGTCACAAGATATGAGCTTGTGCCCGAAGCAGGCATAAGAATAAACAGAATCACCGCGCTTTCCGATGATATAGCCCTTCGTCTCGCGGCAAAGAGCGTGAGAATTGAAGCGCCCATTCCCGGCAAGGCGGCGATAGGTATTGAGGTGCCCAACAGCTCAAAATCCTCCGTTTCAATGCGCGAGGTTATCGACACCGATGTTTACAGAGCGGGAGCCGCAAAGAGCAAGCTCAATGTTGCTCTCGGTAAGGATATTACCGGCAACATCATAACGGCGGACCTTGCCAAGATGCCGCACCTGCT
>DBWO01000051.1:0-34370 GCA_002309055.1 Ruminococcaceae bacterium UBA1236 | reverse complement strand
CGGGTACCACGGGCTCCGGTAAATCCGTCTGCCTCAACTCAATGATAATCAGCATTCTTTATAACGCAAAGCCCGACGAGGTCAAGCTCCTTATGATTGACCCCAAAATGGTTGAGTTCACCGTCTACAACGGTATTTCTCACCTCGAGGTTCCCGTTGTTTCCAATCCACGCAAGGCCGCGGGCGCTCTCGCCTGGGCGGTGAGCGAGATGGAGAAGAGATATAAGATGTTCTCCGAAAACAAGGTCAGGGATATCAAGGGCTACAATAATCTCTGTGAAGGCAACGAAGAGCTTAAGAAGATGCACCATATCGTCATATTCATCGATGAGCTTTCCGACCTTATGATGGCGTCCCCCAAAGAGGTTGAGGATTCCATCTGCCGCCTCGCGCAGATGGCGAGAGCCGCGGGCATACATATGGTTATCGCCACACAGAGACCTTCCGTTGATGTTATCACGGGTATAATCAAGGCAAACATCCCCTCAAGAATAGCTCTGTTTGTTTCATCACAGGTTGACTCAAGGACCATTCTTGACCAGAGCGGCGCGGAAAAGCTGCTCGGTAACGGCGATATGCTCTTCAGCCCCGTCGGCGCTTCAAAGCCGCACCGTGTGCAGGGCTGCTATATCTCAGACGAAGAAGTCGAGAAAGTTGTAGGATATATCGCGAGGCAGTGCCCCGCAAACTATAATGACGAAACAATCCGCGAGATTGACGCCAAGGCCGCCGCGGCCGAGTCCAAGAAGGGCTATGACGCGGATGACGACGAAAACGCGCTTGACCCGATGTTCGATCAGGCGGCGGAGGCGGTTATCACCGCCGGTCAGGCCTCAACCACAATGCTTCAGAAAAAACTCAAGCTCGGCTACGCGAGAGCGTCCCGAGTTATGGACCAGCTTGAGGAGCGCGGCATAGTAGGCCCGTCCGAGGGCGCGAAGCCCAGGCAGGTGCTTCTCTCCAAGAACGAGTGGTATGAGATGCAGGCGCTCGCCGAGGGCGGCTCATCCGCAAACAAAGATGTTCAGCTTGAGTTCAACACCGCCGAGCTTAACTCCGCGGACGAATATGAAGAAGATATAACCGATGATGAAGACATTCCCGCCGATGATGATAATGATGAGACCGACGGTTTTGCCGACATCTACGAGGAGGAAGAGGACGAAGAGGATTCCGGCGATATCACAGACGAAGCGCCGGAGGAAATCGCTGCGGACGAGATAGACGATATCTTTGAGGAAGCGGAAGAACTCGAGGACGAAGCGGATGAAGAAGATGACTTCGAAGAGGAAATCGAAGAGGTGTATATAGATGACGGACCGGATGAAAACGGAGTAATGCCCGGCAGCATAATCGAGTTTGAAATACTTGATTCCGGTGCCGGAGCCCCGGAAGCGGCGCCGGCGCAGGACGAAAACGCCGGAGAGATAATCGAAGAAGAGTACTACGAAGAGTTTGACGATGCTCCTCCCGTTCCGATGGACGAAGTATTTGCAGACGATGATTTTTACGACGATGACGAGGACATAGATTCCTTCTTCAACTGAGGTCATTATGAGTTTTTTGCCCGTAACAAAAAAGGATATGCTCGAGCGCGGATGGGATGAAGCCGATTTTGTCTATGTGTGCGGCGACGCCTATGTGGACCATCCCGCTTTCGGCGCGGCAATAATCACCCGGGTGCTCGAAAAAGAGGGCTTCAGGGTGGCGGTGCTTGTCCAGCCGGATTGGCGCACTGCCGATGACTTCAGAAGATTCGGGCGCCCGAAACTCGGTTTCATGGTTTCAAGCGGCAATATAGATTCAATGGTTGCCCACTACACCGTAGCCAAAAAGGCGAGGAATACCGATTCCTATTCGCCGGGCGGCAAAACGGGTCTTCGCCCCGACAGGGCGGTGATTGTCTACTGCAACAGAATCCGTGAGGCATACGGCGACATTCCCGTGATCATCGGAGGGCTTGAGGCGTCCTTGAGGCGCTTTGCCCACTACGACTACTGGGATGATAAAATCCGCCGCTCAATCCTTTTTGACTCGCAGGCGGACCTTCTCTCATTCGGAATGGGTGAGAGGTCGATTGCAGAGATTGCCCACCGCCTCGCCGAAGGCGAAAACATAAAGGATATTCACGATGTGAGAGGCACGTGTTACGCGGTGCCCGTGAGCGAAACGCCCTACGGCGGCGCGGAGTGCCCCTCGTTTGAAAATACGGTAAAATCCAAAAAAGAATACGCGGTTTCCTGCCGCATTCAGCAGGATGAGCAGGATTTCTTCAGAGGCAAAGCGGTCAAACAGCGTCACGGCAATATGATGCTCGTGCAGAATCCGCCCGCCATGCCGCTGAGCACTCCCGAGATAGATGAGATTTATGCCCTGCCTTACGAAAGAAACTATCACCCGATGTATGAAAAAGACGGCGGCGTGCCCGGCATAGAAGAGGTTAAATTCTCAATCACCCACAACAGAGGGTGCTTCGGCGCGTGCAATTTCTGCTCGCTCGCCTTTCATCAGGGCAGATATATTTCCGTCAAGAGCAAGCAGGCAATTATTGACGAAGCGAAAAAGCTTACAGAAATGCCCGATTTCAAGGGCTATATCCACGATATAGGCGGCCCCACGGCGAATTTCAGGCGGCCCTCCTGCAAAGGGCAGGAGGAGAGAGGCCTGTGCAAGGGCAAAAAATGCCTCGCCCCGAAGCCCTGCCCCAATCTCACCGTTGACCACAGCGAATATCTCGATATCCTGCGTGAGGTCAGAAATCTGCCGAAGGTCAAAAAGGTGTTCATCCGCTCGGGCATAAGATATGACTATCTGCTCGAGGATAAGAATGACGATTTCATAAGGGATCTTGTGAAATATCACGTGAGCGGTCAGCTCAAGGTCGCCCCGGAGCATTGCTCCGCGGCTGTGCTTGACAAAATGGGAAAGCCGCACATTGAAGCGTATATAGAGTTTTCAAAAAAGTATTTTTCGCTGAGCAGCAAGGCGGGCAAGGAGCAGTATCTTGTGCCCTACCTTATGTCCTCCCACCCGGGCAGCAGCCTTAAGGAGGCGGTTGAGCTTGCCGTGTTTCTCAAGAAAATGGGCATAAGGCCCGAGCAGGTGCAGGACTTTTACCCGACCCCGGGCACAATTTCCACCTGTATGTATTACACGGGGCTTGACCCCTACACGATGAAAGAGGTTTACGTAGCGACCGACCCGCACGAAAAGCTTCTGCAAAGGTCACTTCTTCAGTATTATGACCCGAAATACGCGGACAGAGTGCGCGAGGCGCTCATTAAAGCGGGCAGACGCGATTTGATCGGCTATTCCGATAAATGTCTTGTGCGACCCGCAAAAGGATACGGTAAGAGTGTGAATAACAATGGCAAAGCAAAGAGGAAGAAAAACTAAATTATTTATTGCCGCCGGCGCGGTCCTGGTTATACTCACCGCCGTTTCTTTATGGGCTTTGCTCGGCGACGAGAGCGGCAGCTTTGACAATACACTCGGCGGGGCTGCGCAGCAGACACCCGTAAGAGAGGGGCTCATCCTCACTTTCGTTGACGTGGGGCAGGGGGATTGTATATTCGCCGAGTGCGGCGGGCAGACACTGCTCATTGACGCGGGCGAAAAAGCGTATGAGCAGACCGTGTCCAGGTTTCTCAATTCGCGGGGCATAAAGTCAATCGATTATGTCATAGCCACTCATCCGCATTCCGATCATATCGGCTCGCTCGCCTATGTGATAAACACATTCGGCGCGAAGCATATTCTTATGCCGCGCATTCCTGCGGAGATTAACCCGACAAACGCCGTATATGACGATTTTCTTATGGCGGCCTCGGATTCGGGCGCGGAAATAATTGCCGCTGAGCCCGGCGTTACATTCAATATCGGCGAAGCGTCTGTCAGGGTGATTGCTCCCGTTTCAAACGCCGCCGAATTTCTCAATGATATGTCGGCTGTGGTTACCGTCACATACGGCGACACCTCGGCAATTCTCACGGGCGACGCCTCATTCGCTGAGGAGGCGCAGATTATCTCCTCGGGCGCTAATATTGACTGCGACCTCATTAAACTCGGCCATCACGGCTCGGCAGGCGCGACAAGCGAGGAATTCATCGAAAAGGTTTCGCCGAAATACTGCGTTATATCCTGCGGAGCCGGAAATGACTACGGACATCCCGCGGAAAGCACCCTCGCAAGAGTAAGCAAATATACCGGCAAAATCTACCGCACGGACAGATGCGGCACAATTACCGCTTCTTCCGACGGCAAAGATTTCACTTTTGAATGGGAGAATTCCTGATGTTTTACAGTGTTGACAGAATTGAAGGAAACAGCGCCGTATGCATCGGCTTTGAAGGCGCACAGCGCATTGTGGGCCTCGATATGATTGACGGCGATGTGCGTGAGGGCAGTGTTATCCTGCTTACGGTAAACGGCAGGTTTGCCGTCTGCCCCGAGGAAACCGAAGCGCTTCGCAGGAGCTTTTTCATAAAAGCGGAGGACCTGTTCAAACAGAGACCTTAACATAAATATTAATCCGGAGGAAATATAAATGCCCGATAACCGCTTTGAAATTTCCGCAGAGGAAAGAGAAAAGCAAACTGAATATACAGCCCTCGCGCGCACCCTTGTTGAAAGCAGATTTGAGGGCGCGCCCAAGGCGTTTGTGCACACATACGGCTGTCAGGGCAATGTTTCGGACGGTGAAAAGCTCAAGGGTATGCTCGCCTCAATCGGCTATTGCTTTACGGACGACGTAAACGAGGCTGACCTTGTGCTGTATAACACCTGCGCCGTCAGGGAGCACGCTGAGGACAGGGTTTTCGGCAATGTCGGCGCACTCAAGAGTTTAAAGGCGCAAAACAGAAATATGCGCATACTTCTTTGCGGATGTATGATGCAGCAGCCCCATATCGCCGAAAAGATTTATAAAAGCTATCCTTTCGTAGATGTGGTTTTCGGCACAAACGTAATTCACCGCCTGCCCGAATTCGTTTACCGCTCGCTGAGTAACGGCAAGCGCATAGTTGAGATTCCCGGCGGAGACGGTTTCATAACAGAAGATATTCCGCTCAGGCGTGACAGCGATTATAAGGCTTGGCTTCCAATTATGTACGGCTGCAACAATTTCTGCACATACTGTATCGTGCCCTATGTAAGGGGCAGGGAGAGAAGCAGGGAGCCCGCGAAAATCATCGAAGAAGCGAGAGAGCTTGTTAAGGCCGGTTACAAGGAGATAACTCTGCTCGGTCAGAATGTCAATTCATACGGTAAAAGTCCCGACAGAGGTTATAACTTCGCCCGGCTTCTCAGAGAGATAAACGATATAGAGGGTGAGTTTGTAATCCGCTTTATGACCTCGCACCCCAAGGATTGCACCGGGGAGCTCCTTCGCACAATGGCTGAGTGCGACAAGGTCGCGAAGCACCTGCACCTGCCCTTCCAGAGCGGCTCGGACAGAATCCTGAAAGCGATGAACAGGGGATATACGGCCGATGAATACCTCAGGCTGATTGACCTTGCCTATTCCCTCATGCCCGACCTTTCAATCACCGCAGATGTAATAGTCGGATTTCCCGGCGAAACATACGAGGACTTTGTGAAAACAAAGGAGCTTGTTGAAAAAGCGGGCTTTACCTCGATGTTCACCTTCATATATTCGCCCCGTGAGGGCACAAAGGCCGCCTCTCTGCCAGACCCGGTTTCCGCTGAGGAAAAAGGCAGATGGTTCAGGGAGCTTCTCGACCTTCAGGAGCGTATCGCCGCCGGAAGAACGGCGAAATGCGTTGGCAAAACCTACCGCGTGCTTTGCGAGGGCAAAGCCAAAAGCGGCAATATCGAGGCGAGAACAAGCGGCAATTTTATCATTGAAATCCCCGCCGACGATAGCGTCACGGGCACCTTCCGCAACGTAAAGGTTACGGGAGCGAAAACGTGGATGCTTTCGGGCGAGATTGTATAGAAAAGGAGAAAACAACTATGATGGACGTAATCGAATTGGCAAGAGAGCTCGGCGCGGCACTGCAGAAGGATGAGCGCTACCTCAAGTTCAAAGAGGCGCAGAAGGTAAATGAAGAGGATACTGCTCTCAATGAGCTTATCGCGAAACTTCAGCTCGTTCAGCTCAATTTCCAGCACGAAGCGGCAAAGGAAGAGAAAGACAGCGCAAGGCTCCAGGAGCTCGACACCGAATTCGGTCAGCTCTACAATCAGGTTATGGCAAACCCCAATATGAAAGCCTATGAAGAGGCGGCAGGCGAAATAGACGAGCTTATGAAATACATAAACGGCATTTTCCAGCTTTGTCTTCAGGGCGAGGACCCCGCTACCTGCGAGCCCCATATGCATGACCACGACTGCGGCGGAGAGTGCTCCACCTGCGGCGGTTGCCACTGATTTTAAATCACCGATTTTTCGTTTGAAAGGCAGATAGACATGGCAGAATTCACTCCCATGATGAAGCAGTACTTCGAGATAAAGAAGCAGTACCCCGACACCATTCTTATGTTCCGCCTCGGCGACTTTTATGAGATGTTCTTCGAGGATGCGAAAACCGCCTCCGAGGAACTCGAGCTTGTGCTCACGGGCAGGGACTGCGGGCAGGAGGAGCGCGCCCCGATGTGCGGTGTGCCCTACCACAGCTGTGACAGCTATATCGCGCGCCTCGTGTCAAAGGGCTACAAGGTTGCCATCTGTGAGCAGATGGAGGACCCCGCCCTCGCCAAAGGCATTGTCAAAAGAGATGTCACAAGGGTCATTACCCCCGGCACAGTTATTGAAAACGCGATGCTCGATGAGAGCAAAAACAATTTCCTCGCCTGCGTTTATTATGAGGGTAAAAACGCGGGTCTCTGCTTCTGCGATGTTTCAACCGGCAGCATTCACGCCACTGCCTTCAGCGGAAAAACACGCACCAAAAAGGTAATTGACGAGCTCGGCAGGTTTTCGCCGAGCGAAGTCATTATCAATTCCGATGTGCTCACGGAGCCGAAGGTGACCGATTTCATCAAATCGCGTCTCAATTCGGCATCCTGCGAGCTGCTTGATGATGACTGCTTCTCCCTCGCGAAAGCGACCGCGGACATACTCCGCCATTTTGAGACGTCATCGCTTTCTCAGCTCATACCCGAGGGCTCCGAAGCCGCCGCTTGCGCGGTCGGGGCCGTGCTCGACTATCTCAAGGGTGTTCAGAAAAATGATCTCAAAAACATAGGGGAGCTTGATTATTACGGAGAGGGCAACTTTATGCGCCTTGATGTTGCGGCTCTGAGAAACCTTGAGATAACCGAAACGCTCAGAAGCAGGGAGAAAAAGGGCTCTCTGCTCTGGGTGCTTGACAAATCATCAACCTCAATGGGTAAGCGCCTTATGCGCTCGTGGATTGAACAGCCGCTTATGAATATCGGCGGCATCACAAAGCGCCATAACGCCGTTAAGGAGCTTGCGGACAATCCCGCTTTGAGAGAGGATATTTCCGAGGCCCTCAAAGGCTGCCAGGATTTAGAGCGCCTTATAACGCGCATTACCTACGGCACGGCAAACGCGAGAGAGCTTAAAGCGCTTTCGTTCACACTTATGAGAATGCCTCTGGTGAAATCGGCAATTTCCGCCTGCCGCTCGGGGCTTATAGAAGAGATAAACGACGGTATATTCACCCTCGATGAGCTCGTTGAGCTTATTGAAAACTCCATTGTCGAAGAGCCGCCGTTTTCCGTAAGAGAGGGCGGTATGATAAAGGACGGCTTCAATGCCGAGCTCGATGAATACCGCAACATCGTTTCAAACGGCAAGGGCTATCTCGCCGATATACAGATGAGAGAGCAGGAGAGGACCGGCATCAAAAAGCTGAAAATCGGCTACAACCGCGTTTTCGGCTACTACATAGAGGTTTCAAACTCCTTCAAAGAACTTGTGCCCGATGACTATATCCGCAAGCAGACTCTCACAAACTGCGAGAGATTCATTACCCAGGAGCTCAAAGACCTTGAGTCGAAGGTGCTCGGCGCTCAGGAGCGCATAGCCCACCTTGAGTATGAAATCTTTGATTCCGTAAGAACAAAGGCGGCGGAAAAGCTTTACGAAATCCAGAAAACAGCGTCCTGCGTTGCCGCACTTGACGTTATCTGCTCATTCGCGAGAGTTGCGTGTGAGTATAACTACGTCTGCCCCGAGATGAACGCAGGCAGTGAGATAGTGATAAGAGAGGGCAGGCACCCCGTTGTTGAGCGCATGATAGATTACCCATTCGTGCCGAATGACACCGTGCTTAATTCCGACAGCGATATGTGCGCCATCATAACAGGCCCCAATATGGCGGGTAAATCCACCTATATGAGGCAGGTCGCTCTTATCTGCCTTATGGCGCAGGCGGGCTCATTTGTGCCGGCAAAGAGCGCGCGGCTTTGCATAGTTGACGGCATATTCACAAGAATAGGCGCCTCGGATGACCTTGCCTCCGGTTCATCGACATTTATGGTTGAGATGAGCGAGGTGGCGGATATCCTCAAGAGCGCCACATCAAAGAGCTTAATCATTTTTGACGAAATCGGCAGAGGCACTTCAACCTTTGACGGCATGAGCATAGCGAGAGCCGTGCTCGAGTATTCCGCGGATAAAAAACGCCTCGGCGCGAAAACACTTTTCGCCACTCACTATCACGAGCTCACCGAACTTGAGAATCAGATAAACGGCGTTAAGAATTACAACATCTCCGTAAAGAAAAGAGGGGATGATATCACTTTCCTGCGCCGCATTGTGCCCGGGTGCGCGGACGGCAGCTACGGCATTGAAGTCGCAAAGCTGGCCGGCGTACCGAATACGGTTGTTGAGAGGGCGAAGGTTGTGCTCTCCGAGATTGAAAGAGAGAGCGGTATGCCCGTTCCCTCGCGCGAAGTCACATCCGGCGACCCCGATATGCAGATTTCGTTTACATCCGGCAAAGGCGATGAAATAATCGAAAAACTCAGAAATATTGACATAAACACGCTTACCCCCTTTGAGGCAATGCAGAAGCTCTATGAGCTTGCCGCTATGGCGGAGTGAGAAACTTAAAAAAGAAAGAGAGGTGACGGTATGCCCAAAATCAATGTTATGCCAAAACATCTTGCCGAGCTTATTGCTGCGGGCGAGGTCGTTGAGAGACCCGCGTCAATAGTCAAGGAGCTGCTCGAAAACTCGGTTGACGCCGGCGCAGATACCGTTACGCTTGAAATAAGAAACGGCGGCATCACTTACATAAGAGTCACCGATAACGGCACGGGCATCTCACGTGAGGATGTGAGAAACGCTTTTGTGAGCCATGCTACGAGCAAGATTCTCACCGCCGAAAACCTGAATTCGATTATGACCCTCGGTTTCAGGGGCGAGGCACTCGCGAGCATCGCCGCCGTAGCGGGCGTTGAAATGATGACACGCACAGCGGATGACGAAATCGGCACCTGCTACACAATAGAATTCGGCGAAGAGAAGGAATGTGATGACGCCGGTTGCCCTACGGGCACGACCATCACCGTCAGAGATCTTTTCAAAAAAACTCCCGCGAGGATGAAATTTCTCAAGAAGGATGTCACCGAGGCAAACCTTATTTCGGGCATTGTTGACCGCGTAGCGCTCTCGCACCCCGAGGTGTCCTTCAGGTTTATCCGCGAGGGCAAACAGACCCTCATGACCTCGGGCAGCGGAGATTTGCTCACCTGCATAAGAGAGGTGCTCGGCAAAGAGTTTGCCGCGCAGATGATTGAGTGCTCGCACGAATACAGCGGCGTAAAAGTGAGCGGTTTCATTTCAAAGCCGCAGTATTCAAGGCCTAACAGAAACCTGCAGTTTTTCTTTGTCAATGACAGGTTCGTGAAAACGGGCACGGGCTCTGCCGCTCTCTCCGAAAGCTACAAGAGCAGAATAATGACGGGTAAGTTCCCGTCCTGCGTGCTAAACATAAAAGTCGCGCCTCAGGCGGTTGACGTCAATGTGCATCCCGCAAAAACAGAAGTGCGTTTCAGCGACGAAAAGGCCGTTTTCAGCGCGGTTTTCGGCGCATGCAAAAACGCGCTTGACAATAAAGACACCCCTGCTCAGGTAACGAAAATCGGAAACGGCACCCCTTACGGGCACGATTATAAGAAATGGCCGGAGCCTGTACCCGAGCAGATAAAGATAAATCAGCCGAAAGAGGATTTCTGGCAGACGAAAGTTGTGTCTCCCGCGCCGCCTCGGCCGGTAAAGCGCCCCGTTTCATCAACAGTCACGGCAAGGGCGCCCGAAAAGGAAATACCGGCGGATGACGAGAGAATCGACAATATCGACGATATACTCCTGAATTCCGCCCCCCGCAAGGAAGAGAAAACCGAAGAGGCGCCTTCCGTTTCAGCGCCGGAGAATGTGCCGGTGCCCGTGAGCGCGGAGGAGTTTTCACAGGAGGATTTCCGCCTCATAGGCGAAGCGTTCAGAACATATATATTATGCGAGTACAAAGGCAAACTTGTTTTCATCGACAAGCACGCCGCTCATGAGAGAATTATCTATGAGCGCCTCAAAAGCGAAAGCGGAGAGAGAAGCGGTCAGGTGCTCCTTATGCCCGTCACCGTAACCCTTTCAAAAGAGGAGTATTCCGCCGCTATCGAAAATCTTGAGCTTATCAATTCCGCCGGCTTCGACGCCGAGGATTTCGGCTCGGGCTGCCTTATTGTCAGGGAGTGCCCCATGGAGCTTTCAGCGGAAGATGTGCCCGATGTTATTGCCGAAATTGCCGGCAGATTCCTCAGCAAAAAGCAGGATGTAAGCTATGAAAAGCTCGACTGGATTTTCCACTCGGTCGCCTGCAGAAGCGCGATTAAAAGCGGTGATTTCACATCCCGCCTCGAGATGGAAACCTTCGCAAAGCAGCTTTTGTCAATGCCGGATATCCGTTACTGCCCGCACGGCAGACCCGTGCTTATCGAAATGACCGAAAGGGAGCTAGAGAAGAATTTTGGCAGAGTGTAAATTACCTGTTTTTGCCGTAGTCGGCCCCACGGCGTCCGGCAAAACCGCGCTTGCCGTTGAGGTGTGCAAGGCGATCGGCGGCGAAGTTGTCTCCTGCGACTCGATGCAGATTTACAGGGGCATGGATATTGCTACCGCGAAGCCCACTCCCGAAGAGATGCAGGGCATACCGCACCACCTTATCGATTTTGTCGATCCTTGTGAAAACTACAGCGTCGCGAGATACTGCGAAGACGCGAAAAGGGCGATAAATGATATTCACTCGCGCGGGAAAACGCCCGTAATCTGCGGCGGTACGGGGCTTTATTACTCCTCTCTCGCCGATAATGTTAAGTTTTTTGATGAGGAGAGCGACCTTGAATACAGGGCGTTTCTCTTTGACAGAGCAGAAAAAGAGGGGGCGCAGGTCCTTCTCGATGAGCTGCGTGAGTTTGACCCCGAAAGGGCTCAGTTTTTGCACGTGAACGACCTTAACCGCATTGTCAGGGCGCTCGAGATTTATCACACCACCGGCAAAAACATATCGGCACAGAATCTCGAATCAAAACTCGAGCCCACACCATACGAATTCCGCACCGTGTGCCTTGACGCAAAGGACAGACAGTTTCTCTATGACCGCATAAACAGACGCGTAGATATTATGCTTCAAAACGGACTGCTCGACGAGGCGAAGGCGTTTTTTGAGAATGAAAACGGCAACACGGCGGTGCAGGCAATCGGCTATAAAGAGTTGAAACCGTATCTTGACGGCGAGGCCTCCCTTGAGGAGTGCGTTGAAAACCTTAAAATGCAGACAAGGCGTTACGCCAAACGCCAGCTCACATGGTTCAGGCGTGACGGAAGAATAAAGATGATTAACATCGATGAGGAGAGCGACCTTCTCTCACGTGCTCTCGGTGTTTTTCAGAGCGGAGGTGATGTCATTTGAGCAGTAAAAGGCTCACAAACACCCTTGCGATTGCCCTTGCGGTGATTATCGCCGGCTATCTTGCAATCAATGTTTTCAAGGGCATCGGCGACAGCTATAAAACATCCACGGCATATGTGCAGTCGGTTTCCGAAACGATTGACGCCAAAATGTTCATCGTGCGCGAGGAAACCATAATCAACACCGACAAAGCGGGCGTCGTTGTGCCTCTCGCGGTAAACGGTGAAAGGGTCGGAAACGGCAACAGGCTCGCCGCTGTTTTCGCGGATGACAAGTCTGCGGAAAACTACTCAAAATCAATTTCCCTCAATAAAAAGCTTGAGACATACAAAAAGATTGAAAACCACGTGAAGCTCGCAAACCTTGATCTCAAAAAGCTCACGCAGGATATAAACGGCGAGTTTACATCCATTCTCGAATCCGTTTACAACAACGATTTCTCGAGCCTTGCGGAAAGCGAGCTCTCATTCAGCGAGATGCTCTCGCGCAAGGATGTTTCGCTCGGTTACGAGGTTGACTGCTCGGGCATAATCGAGGAGCTTGAGGGGCAGATTGCCTCGCTCAAGGCAGGCGAGCCCAAGGAAATAATCACGGCGGAGTCCGCGGGTTTCTTCGTTTCAAGGCTTGACGGCTATGAGGATTTAATCCGTGCGGAGGATATCGACTCTCTCACATCCGAAAAGCTTGAGGAGGCCCTTGATGCCGAAAAAGCGGAGACGCGTGATGACGTTATGGGCAAGCTTATAACGGGCTACGAATGGTATGCCGCTGCGATTGTTGACACCGCCCTGCTCGCGGGCACCGAGGTCAACAAGAGCGTGCAGCTTGTGCTCGGCGACAAGGACGGCGATATCGTACCGGCAAGGGTTTACAGCAAAACCAAGGCGCAGGGCGATGACTCAACACTCGTCGTGTTCAAGTGCAGCGAGATGAATGAGGGCCTTGCCATGAACCGCAAGGTTTCCGGCAAGATAGTGCTCAAGAGTTATTCGGGCATCAAGGTCAGAAAGAGCGCCGTTCACTTCAATGAAGAAGGGCAGGAGGGCGTTTACATAATCGAGGGCAACATCATCAAATTCAACCGCATCGAGGAGGTTTACTCCGACGCGGAATATGTAATCGCGAAGAACAAACCGGGCACCTCCGGCTGGCTCTCGCAGTATGACGAGGTTGTCATCTCGGGAAAGGATCTGTACAATGGAAAAGTTATCGGCTGACCCCAAGTTTACCGACATTGAGGAAAACCTGAAGGTCATAAGGAACAATATCGCCGAGGCCGCGGTTAAGAGCGGCAGGCAGCCGTCTGACATTCATTTCATGGCGGTCACAAAAACCATACAGCCCGTCTATATCAATCACGCCCTTTCCTGCGGAATTGATTTAATCGGTGAAAACAGGGTGCAGGAATTCCTTGAAAAAGCGCCGGAGCTTAATCTTGAAGGCGTTTCGGCGCATCTCATAGGTCACCTGCAGAGCAACAAGGCAAAGAAAATCGTGGGCAAGGTTGACGTTATACAGAGTGTTGACTCCCTCTCAATCGCGAAGGAAATCGCTAAGCACGCGAATAACGCCGGAATTGTGCAGGATGTGCTGTGCGAAATCAACGCCGGCAGTGAGGACAGCAAATTCGGTTTTGACCCCTCCGCCGCTCTCGAAAACGTGATTGAAATCTCGGAAGTTGAGGGAATACGCGTAAGAGGTCTGATGTGTGTGGCGCCTATTGAGGAAGATAAACACAAATTATTAAAAATTTTTCAAAATATACATGATATATTTATTGACATAGGTTCAAAAAATATAGATAATATAAGTATGGACATTTTGTCAATGGGAATGTCCGGTGACTATGAGGAGGCGATTCTGTCGGGCGCCAACCTCGTGCGTGTGGGCTCGGCAATTTTCGGCCCCAGAATTTATACCGACAGACACTGATTCAAAAAAGGGCAACCGCTTTCGCGGTCACATTCTAAGGAGGATAAAAAAATGAGCTTTAAAGACAAATGGCAGAGCTGGATTAATTCCACGGATGAAGGCTACTTTGAGCCGGACGACGCAGAGTATGATGAGAATTTTGATTTTCGTCCCGGTGAGGCGGAAGAAGCCCCTCAGCCCGCTCCCAAGACCACAATGTTCCACGGCAGGCAGGAGAAGGCAAACTCCAACGTTGTCAGCATAAACGGCCCCAAGGCGGCTCCGTCGGCAAAGCCCAGAGTTGTGTTCCAGCAGATAGACAGCTTTGACGAAGTTACCAAGGTTGCCGACATTCTCAAGGAAAAGAGAATCGTCGTTCTCAACCTCGAAACCTGCCCCAACACCGACGCGCAGAGAATTATTGACGTGCTTTACGGTGTCTCCTACGCAAACGACGGCGACTTCAAAAAGGTTGCCGGCAGAGCATACATTATCACACCCAACAACGTTCCCGTTACCGGTGAGCTCGGCGAAGATCTCAGCGGCGCGGACATCGAATTTTAAGTAAGAGAGGTCAGGTGTTAATATGATCAGACCCGAGCAGATAGCAAACGCCAAATTCACCCCCGTGAGTGCGGGCACATACAACGCGCAGGAGGTTGACGCTTTTCTCGGCACCGTTGCCCAGGCATACGCCGAAATGCTCAACCAGAATAATGCCCTCGTCAAAAAGATAAGCATTCTCGCCGAAAAGGTTGAGGAATACCGCAATAACGAAGAAGCAATCAAGAACGCTCTTCTTGATGCTCACAAAATGGCGGAGTCCGTCAGCAAGGACGCCGAGACCAGGGCAAGCGCCAGGATAAGCGATGCCGAGGCAAAGGCGAAGGAGATATCCGAAAACGCCGAGAAGCAGGCAAATGAGCTCGCGGACGCGGCACGTTCCCAGGCAGGCGATATCGTCAACAACGCGAGAACCGCCGTTGCGTCTCTCACCGAGAGAGCACAGCATGAGGCGGACGGCAAGCTTGCCGCCGCTCAGGCGAAAGCGGACGAAATCATCAGCGCCGCCAACAGGCAGGGCGAAGAGATAGTCGGCGACAGCAAGAGCAAATACGAGTATTACACTGCGGAGCTTTCAAAGGTCAAGGCCGAGATGGACAGATTCAAGGCAATGGTCGAAGCTCTCTGCAGTGCTCAGGATATAGACATCCAGACAGTTATGCCCGCGGTCAATGCCGCGGCACAGGCGGTTGAAAATGCCGTTGTTGAGGCGGCTCCCGCCTTTGAAGCTCCTGCCGAAGAACCCGCTCCGGCTGAGGAGATAATCGAAGAGTCCGCAACGGAAATCATCGATGAAACTCCCGCTTTTGCAGAGCCCGAAGCCCCTGCCGAAGAAGCGGCTCCCGTTTTTGAAGCTCCCGCTGAGAATCCCGCACCGGCTCCCGAAGACATTTTCGCCCCCGTTGAGGACGAAGATGACGGTCTCATGATTCCCGTAAAGGCAAAGGAAGAGCCTGCTGCTCCGCAGGACACCGCTTCCGACGACGAACTTGACGATATTTTTGCCCTCTTTGACGAGCAACCCGCTCCCGAGGTCGATTTCGCCTCGAGCATCGATGATATCCTCCCCGATGCTCCCACTGCTGTTGAAGCACCCGCGGCACCTGTTTTTGATGAGCCCGCGGTTCCCGCTTTTGATGCTCCGGCGGCTCCCGCTTATGAGGCGCCTGTTAACGCGGAGCCCGAGTTCAACCTTGACGGCTTTGACGCTCCGGCGGCTCCCGCGGATGATGACGCCGATTTTCTCGCCAGCCTTAACGAGAGCATAGGCGCTATTGACGGCGAAGGCGGCTCAGATGATGATGACGATATCACATCCCTTTTCGATAACCTTTTTGATTGATAACCTATGTTTCAGATAATCTCACTGATTCTCATAGCCGTGCTTACCGGGCTTGACAGAATCAGCAAAATCGCCGTAATTCGCGTGTTCAAGGGCGGTGAGAGCAAAGACATCCTCTTCGGTCTTTTCCGCCTGAGATACACCGAGAACACCGGCGCGGCATTCAGCGCGTTTTCCGACAGCACCGCTATGCTCTCGGTTTTTACCGTGCTTGTGCTTGTTCTCTGCCTGTTCGTGCTTCTCACGCGCAGGGCAAAGTCCCGCTTTGTTTGCGCCTGCCTCATTCTCATAATAGCCGGAGGCACGGGCAACGTGATTGACCGCATAGCAAACGGCTATGTGGTGGATTTCATTGAGCCGCTGTTTATGAATTTCGCTGTTTTCAATGTAGCGGATATATTCGTCACGGTCGGCGCGGGGCTTCTCATCATCTATGAGATAAGAGAACTCATTCTCGAAAAGAAAAAAGGAAAACAGGACAACAAAGACACAGAAGATGACGGAAAAGATAAGCTCATTTGAATATAACGAGCCCTTGTCAATTCTTGTTGACGGGGATATGGCGCAGGAAAGGGCGGATAAAATCCTTTCCTGCGTGCTTGAAGGATATTCAAGATCATTTATTCAGAGCCTTTTTTCCGATTCTTTGGTTTTATGCGGCGACCGCGCTGTTTCAAAAAGCTACAGGCCCCGTGAGGGTGAGGTGCTCGAATTCACCGTTAAGGAGCCCGAGCATATCTCGCTTGAGAAAGAAAACATTCCCCTTGATATAGTCTATGAGGACGAGTGCATGCTCGTTGTCAACAAACCGCAGGGTATGGTTGTGCATCCGGCGCCCGGCAACACCTCAGGCACGCTTGTAAACGCCCTGCTTTATCACTGTGACGGCCGGCTTTCCGGCATAAACGGAGCGATAAGGCCCGGCATAGTTCACCGCATAGACAAAGACACGGGCGGCCTTCTGCTTGTTGCGAAAAATGACGTTGCCCATCTTTCACTCTCCGGGCAGATTAAAGAGCACTCCCTCGACAGGGAGTACAGGGCCGTTGTGCACGGCAATTTCACCGATTTGCAGGGCGTTATCGACGCGCCCATCGGCAGAAGCACGGCGGACCGCAAAAAAATGTGTATAACGGACAGAAACTCCAAAAACGCCGTTACGCACTACGAAGTGATTGAAAATAAAAACAGATTCGCATATATAAAATGTATTCTCGAAACGGGCAGGACTCATCAGATAAGAGTACACATGGCCTCAATCGGGCACCCTGTCGCGGGCGACCCGGTTTACGGCCCGAAGCCCCCGGCCAAAGGCCTCAGCGGTCAATGTCTGTTTGCCGCAGTGCTCGGCTTTGACCACCCCGTTACGGGTGAAAGAATCCGCCTTGAGGCGCCTTTACCCGAATGGTTTGAAAACTTCCTAGGCAAAATATAACGCACAATAACAGAGAGGGCGGTGCTTTAAGCGCCGCAAAAGGCATAAATGATTTCAGAATCAATACTTTCAAAATGGCTTGTCACGTCGGACATTGACGGCACGCTTAATAACAAAAGGCGAAAGCTTCCCAGGCGTAATCTTGAGGCAATTACCGATTTCGTCGCGAGGGGCGGCAGATTCACTCTCGCCTCAAGCCGCAGCCCGCAGTCAATGAGCCGCCATTATAAAAAGCTTCCCATAGATACCCCCGCCGTGGTTATTAACGGCGCGGGAATATACGACTTCACAAAGGAAGAGATGATTTATTTCAGCCCTCTTAGCAAAGAGGCGATGGAAGACCTTTGCAAAGTCGCGAGAAAATACCCCACGGTTGACAATGTGATTGTCACAAAGGACGATATGTATTACATTTCCGGTCTCGGTCTCTGGGGTATTATTTATGTGCTTGCGGATAAGCTTGACCATAAAATCAGGCATAACATAAACGATGTGCCCAAAGAGGACTGGGGCAAGGTTATTTTTTCGGGCCCTCCGTGGAGAATCAAAAACGTAAAGAAACGCCTTGAAAAAATCGAAAACCGCGATTTTATAGTTATCTCAACCTCAATAGCCAGCTTTGAGGTGCTCGCGAAGGGCACTCACAAGGGCTCGGCGGTGCTCCGTCTCGCGGCGATGCTCGGCATTGACCCCGACCATACCGCCGCCATAGGCGACTATTACAATGACTATGAGATGCTCACCCAGGTAGGCGTTGCCGCATGCTGCGGACAGGCGCCCGGCAAAATCAAGGAAATCTGCGAATACGTCACCTGCCACTGCGACCTGGGTGCCGTTGCCGATTTCCTCGGATACCTTGAGAGAAAAATAAAACAAAATTTATAAATCAAAACGGGAGGTGGCTGCAATGGATGCAGTTAACAGAAAACAGTTGAAGATTCTTGCCTGCAAGGCGAGAATGGGTATCGTCGAAGGAGTTTACAACGCGAAGTCCGGTCACCCGGGCGGCTCGCTCTCCTGCGTTGATATCATTACCTATCTCTATTTCAACCATATGAACGTTGACCCCATCGACCCCAAAAACGAGAACAGAGACAGATTTGTTCTCTCAAAAGGCCATGCCGCCCCCGCGCTTTACGCCGTACTTGCGCTTAAAGGCTATTTTCCCATGGAATGGATCAAGACCCTCAGAAAGAGCGATTCCAACCTTCAGGGCCATCCCAGCATAAAATACACCCCCGGTGTTGATATGTGCACCGGCTCACTCGGTCAGGGCATATCCGCCGCCTGCGGAATGGCGCTCGGCGCTAAGCTTGCCGGTAAGGATTTCAGAGTATACACCATCCTCGGTGACGGCGAGATTCAGGAAGGCCAGGTATGGGAGGCCGCTATGTATGCTTCGGCGAAAGGTCTTGACAATCTTGTTGCCGTTGTTGACAATAACAACCTTCAGATTGACGGCACCGTCGCGGAAGTCAACTCACCTTATCCCATAGCGGAAAAATTCAAGGCATTCGGCTGGAATGTCATTGAGATAGACGCTCACTCGTTTGACGAGATTGACGCCGCTTTCAACGCCGCCCGTGAATTCAAGGGCAAGCCCACCTGCATTGTGGCAAAGTCCATAAAGGGCAAGGGTGTCTCCTATATGGAAGACAAGGTAAACTGGCACGGCGTTGCCCCCAAGCAGGAAGAGTATGAGCAGGCAATGCAGGAGCTTAACGCAGCCCTTGCCGAGCTTGAGGCATAAGAAAGGGAGAGGTGTAATTATGGCAGACGTAGTAAAAACCGCAACTCGTGACGCTTACGGTAAAGCTCTTGTTGAGCTCGGCGCGATAAATGACAAAGTTGTTGTCCTTGATGCGGACCTTGCCGCCGCTACCAAAACAGGCATGTTCAAAAAAGAGTTTCCCGACAGATTCATTGATTCCGGTATTTGCGAAAGCAATATGATGGGTGTCGCCGCGGGCCTTGCCACCACCGGCTATGTTGTATTTGCCAGTTCCTTCGCGATGTTTGCCGCGGGCAGAGCTTTTGAGCAGGTGAGAAACTCAATAGGTTATCCCCACCTCAATGTTAAAATAGGCGCTACTCACGCGGGTATTTCCGTCGGTGAGGACGGCGCGAGCCATCAGTGCTGTGAGGATATCGGCCTTATGAGAACAATCCCCGGCATGACTATTATTAACCCCGCCGATGCCGTTGAGGCAAGGGCGGCAGTACTCGCCGCGGCAGAATATGACGGCCCCGTTTATATGCGATTCGGCCGCCTCGCAGTTCCCTGTGTGTTTGATGAAAGCTATAAGTTTGAGTGGGGCAAAGCGCCCGTGCTCAGCGAAGGCAAAGATGTCACCATCTGCGCGACCGGCCTTATGGTAAATGAGGCGGTTGAGGCAAAGAAACTGCTCGCGGAAGAAGGCATTGACGCAGAGATAATCAATGTTCACACCATCAAGCCGCTCGACAGCGAAACAATACTTGCATCAGCCGCGAAGACGGGCTGTGTTGTAACCGCTGAGGAGCACAACATCATAGGCGGCCTCGGCAGCGCGGTTTGCGAAGCGCTTTGCGAAGGCGGCTCGCCCGTGCCTGTTGTAAGAGTTGGTGTTAACGATATGTTCGGCAAATCCGGCCCCGCAGTGGAGCTTCTCCACATTTACGGCCTTGATGCCGCCAACATCGCCGCTAAAGCCAAGGCGGCAATAGCACTAAAAAAATAAGGTCTTAAATATGAGTAACGAAGTAATCCTTAAAAAATCTGTTTTCGGCGGTTTCAAAAGGGCGGACGTGCTGAACTATGTTGAGTCTCTCCAGCAGGAGAACTATGCCCTAAAGACCGGCGCGGATGAAAATCTGCGCGCTATCTCAGAGCAGAATGCCACCCTCGAAGAGGAAAAGGTGCTGCTTATGAACAGAGTAAACGAGCTTTCCGAGCGCATAGAGGCGCTCGAAAGCGAGCTTGCCGCCGAAAAAAAGAAGAGCGCCGAAGCCGAGGTTAAACCCACGGTCAGCGCGGAGGAAAAGAGCAACGCGGTCATAAAGGATGCGGTTAAGTATGCCGACAGCATTGTTGCCGCGGCAAAGCAGTCCGCCGCCGGGGTACTTGCCGAGGCGAAGGGACGCATCGACAGCGCCGCGCAGGATATCCTGCAGGCGAAGGAGCGCGCAAAGACCGCTCAGAATAACCTTGACCACTCGCTCTCGTCCGTCAAGGACAGCGTTGATTCAATGCTTGAAAGTCTCGGCGGTCTGAGAGACGAGCTCAGCGAGGCGCAGTAATATGGCAGAATACAGCATTAATCTCAAAGATATAAGAGAAAGCATCCCAAAGCTTAACGCGGGCGATATCGTACGCCTTACGGGCACGGTTTACACCTCGAGGGACGCCGCTCACAAAAAGATATTTGAGCTGCTTGACAGCGGCGGCGAGCTTCCCTACGACCTTAAGGACGCCTGCATATATTTTGCGGGCCCCACCCCCACTCCCGAGGGTATGCCCATAGGCAGTTGCGGCCCCACCACGTCCGGCAGAATGGATGTGTATTCTCCCCGTCTTCTCGACCTCGGCCTTGCAGCGATGATAGGCAAGGGTGAGAGAAACAAAGAGGTGACCGATGCCATCGTGAGAAACGGCGCTGTTTACTTCTGCGCCATCGGCGGCGCGGGCGCTCTTTGCGCGGGTCATATCACAAAGTGCGAAGAAATTGCTTTCAAAGAGCTCGGATGCGAAAGTGTCAAAAGGCTCGAACTTGAAGATTTTCCCGTATATGTCGGCATAGACTCGCGCGGGAAGAGTATATATGAGGCAGGATAAATGTATCTACTTGCGTCAAACCCAATACTGTCAATTGCCGCCGTCATACCTGCAGTCATACTGCTGATAAAGATATACAAGGCGGATAAGCTTGAAAAAGAGCCGAAAGGTTTGCTCCTTTCGCTTGTTGTTCTCGGCATCATTTCCACCTCGATTGCAATGGTGCTCGAAACTATAGGCACGGCCGTGCTCGGTGCCGTCTTCACCGAGGATACGCTGATTTACAATTTCTTTATGTATTTCATCGTGGTTGCCGTTTCCGAGGAGGGCGCTAAATACGCGCTTCTGAAAATAAGGACCTGGAAGTCGCCCAAATTCAACTGCCGCTTTGACGGCGTTGTGTATGCCGTGTTCGTTTCCCTCGGCTTTGCCCTTTGGGAAAACATCGGTTATGTTACCGCCTACGGCTTTTCCGTAGCGATTACAAGGGCGCTGACCGCCGTGCCCGGCCACGCCTGTTTCGGCGTGTTTATGGGCGCGTGGTACGGCCTTGCAAAGGCAGGAGAAAACAGCGGAAACTTCCGCCTTTCAAAGCACGCCCGCAGAATGACCCTGATTGTGCCGGTGCTGCTTCACGGAACCTATGACTTCATAACAACGCTCAACGGCTGGTTCAGCCTGCTCTTCATAGTCTTCGTTGTGCTTATGTTTGTTTATGCTCTTGCAAAAGTAAAAACGCTGAGCAAAAACGATTACTATATCAGATGAAAAGTATATAAAATATATAATAAAACGCTCTTTGCAGATTTTGCAGAGAGCGTTTTTCTTTTTATTGATTTTAATCAAGCATCCTTTTAAGATCGGGAATGAACTGATGAGTGTCAATATCTTTCAGCTTATGAGCGTCCGTGCCGATGTTGAATACTGCGCCGACCTCTTTGCCTATGGCAAAATATCTGCGGTGAAAATCCGGGTCTCCGTAAATCGCCGGCACATTAAGCTCCCAGGTGATTTCCTTCTCGGTGCCCTTAATAATTATGTCGCCTATCTCATTGTCTGTAAAGGCGGCGGTCACATCGCGGAAATCCTTGAAACAGCTTATGTATTTTGCCATAAACGGATGCGCAAAGGCATCTGCTCTGCCGCTTTCGATAACCTTTTCCATAATGGCGAGCATATGCTCGCAGTAGGCACGCGGAGTTTTTTTCTCCGGATGCACCCAGTAGCCCTGATGAAAATGGTTTGTGGTGTAAAGCCGCCAGTCAAGCGAGTTATCGCACACCTCGTCATCCGCGAATTTGCCGATGTCGTATGATGAAAGCTCGGCGCCTATAAGCACTTTTACGGGTGTTTTAATGTCTTTTATCTGTTCATAAAGTATATTCTTCTGAACGGCCACCTGATTGTGCTCGTCCGGATAGTTGTGATCTGTCAGGGCAATAATCTCAAGCTCCGCCTTTTCGGCGGCTTTTATTATGTCGGACGCTTTCATCTCCCTCTTCGCGCAGTGCGAAAAGGTGGTGTGCATATGAGTGTTATACCTTGCGAGTTCATTGAAATCATAAGTTTTTTCGTGCAGAAACATATCAAAGCTCCGTTCTGAACAGGGCGTTTGCGTTGCGCCTGGTTATGTCAAGTATCTCATCCGCCGAAACGTTTCTCACGGACGCTATAACGGCGGCGGAATAGGGGATGAAAGATGAATCGTTTCTCTGCCCTCTGAAGGGGACGGGCGTCATATACGGGCAGTCGGTTTCTATCAGCAGCCGGTCATCCGGCACGATTGCCGCAACCTCAAGAGGTTTACGGGCGTTTTTGAAAGTGGCTGCGCCGCCAAGACCTATATACATACCGAGCCTGAGCACTTCTTTTGCAAGCTCCGCCGAGCCCGAAAAACAGTGGACAACGCCTTTCGGTTTATGCTTTCTGAGAATGTTCATCGTGTCCTCGTGCGCTTCTCTGTCGTGAACAATCACGGGCAGAGAGAGCTCGTTTGCAAGGATTACCTGCTCCTCAAAAAACTTCAGCTGAATATCCCTCGGTGAAAAGTCATAGTGATAGTCAAGCCCAATTTCGCCGACCGCAACGCATTTCTCTTCACCGCAGAGCTTTTTAACCTCGCTGAGCCAGCCCTCCGGTGCTTCATCCGCTTCGTGCGGATGCACGCCGCAGGCGGCGTATATGAAATCATATTTTTTCGCAAGCTCAAGGCTCTTTATGCTTGAAGGTATATCGCTGCCGCAGTTGACCGCCGCGCATACTCCTTTTTCTTTCAGAGATGCAAGCAGAGAGTCCCTGTCCTCATCAAACGCCCCGCTGTCATAGTGGGCGTGGCTGTCATATATAAGCGCCATTTATCTGATTTTGCTGCCCGCGGGCACGCCGTCAAGGAACACTACCTTCACATCATCCTCGCCTGCGTCGGCGGCAAGTATCATGCCGCAGCTTTCAACACCGCAGAGCACAGCGGGCTTGAGGTTTGAAACGAGCACCACGGTTTTGCCGATAAGGTCTTCGGGTTTATACCATTTTGCAATGCCGCTTGCGACTGTGCGGGGCTCGCCCGTGCCGACATCAAGGGTCAGCTGAAGCAGTTTCTTCGCTTTCTTGACGGGGAAGCAGTCTGTGATTTTCGCTGCTCTCAGGTCAACTTTCGCAAAATCATCTATATCAATTTTTGCAATGCCTTCAATCTCCGCCTTAAGAGGATTTTCCTCCTCTGCGGGCGCGGATGCAGCAGCGAGTTCTTCGAGCTCTTTTTCAAGGTCAAGTCTCGGGAATATGATATCGCCTTTGACAACACTGTAGGTTTCTTTTTCGCCGTAGGTGAAAATCTCGTCCCAGCCGAATTTGCCTTCAATGCCGAGCTGCTTTCTGATTTCGGGCGCGGTTGAGGGCATAAACGGAGCGATGAGCACGCTCGTGATTCTCAGGCACTCGCAGAGGTTGTACATAACATCCGCAAGCTTCGCCTTGTTGCTCTCATCCTTTGCCAGAATCCAGGGTGTTGTTTCGTCAATGTATTTGTTTGCCGCGGAAATAAGCTTCCAGATTTCCGTGAGCGCCACCGAGTAGTTGAGGCCGTCAAGGTTTTCGGTTGCCTTTTCGGCTGCTGTTTTCGCCGTTTCAATGAGCTTAGCGTCAAACTCAAGAGCTTCTCTCTCGGAGGGGATTGTACCGCCGAAATACTTGAGCACCATCGCCACGGTCCTCGAGAGGAGGTTGCCCAGGTCGTTTGCAAGATCGGAGTTTATTCTGCCGATGAGCTTCTCGTTTGAGAATACGCCGTCCGCACCGAACGCCATCTCTCTGAGAAGATAGTATCTGAGGGCGTCAACGCCGTATCTCTCGGCAAGAATAACGGGGTCAACAACGTTGCCCTTTGATTTGCTCATCTTGCCGCCTTCAAGCAGCACCCAGCCGTGCGCAAACACTTTGTCGGGGCAGGGGATGTCAAGAGACATAAGGAAAGCGGGCCAGTAAATTGTGTGGAATCTTACAATGTCTTTACCGATTGACTGTACGTTTGCCGGCCAGAATTTTTTGAAGAGCGAGTCATCATCGCTCGCATAGCCCAGAGCCGTGATATAATTTGTGAGCGCATCGAGCCACACATAAATTACGTGGTCAGGATTTACAGGCACGGGAATGCCCCATTTGAAAGAGGAGCGGGAAATGCAAAGGTCCTGAAGGCCGGGCTTTATGAAATTGTTGACCATCTCATTCTGCCTGCTTACGGGGTCGATAAAGCCGGGGTGCTCCTCATAGTATTTAACGAGTTTGTCGGCATAGTTTGAAAGCTTGAAGAAATACGCTTCCTCCTCAGCTTTGTAAACGGGTCTGCCGCAGTCGGGGCATTTGCCGTCAACAGCCTGAGTTTCGGTCCAGAAGGATTCGCAGGGTTTGCAGTAAAGGCCCTCATACTTGCCCTTGTAGATATCACCCTTGTCGTACATTTTCTGGAATATGTACTGCACGGCCTTCTCGTGATATTCATCCGTTGTTCTGATGAATTTGTCATTGCTGATGTTCATCAGCTTCCAGAGGTCCTTGATGCCGGCAACAATCTTGTCAACATATTCTTTGGGCGTAACGCCCGCCTCTTTTGCTTTGTCCTCAATTTTCTGGCCGTGCTCATCCGTGCCGGTGAGGAAGAAAACTTCTTTGCCCTTAAGGCGCTGATACCTCGCCTGCGCATCGGCGGAAACGGTTGAGTATGTGTGGCCGATATGAAGTTTGTCCGATGGGTAATAAATCGGTGTTGTTATATAAAATGTGTTTCTTTCGCTCATTTTGATTCTCCTTGGTTAAGTGTATTAAAGAAGCTTCGCGGCTGCCTCATCGAGAAAGATGAGGGCGTCGCCGTGCTGCTGAAGTATCGATGCGGGGCAGGCGGGGGTAACCGGCCCCTTAATCATATCTTTTACGGCCTGCGCTTTTGATTCGCCCGTCGCTATCATAATGATTTTCTTCGAGCGCATTATTGAGCCGATGCCCATTGTAAGGGCGTAACGCGGCATCGGGATATCGTCAAAATAAATTGAATTCGCGTCTATTGTGCTCTGAGTAAGAGTAACTTTCCAGGCCTCGTCCGTAAATTCGTCCCCGGGCTCGTTGAAAGCAATGTGGCCGTTTCTGCCGATGCCGAGAAGCTGTATGTCTATGCCGCCCTTTGCCTTGATTGCTGCGGCGTATCTCGCGCTTTCTTCATCGGGGTCCGCGTTGCCGTCAAGGAAATCGACATTCGCCATATCGATATCCGTTCTGGAAAACAGGTTTTCGCACATGAAGGTGTAATAGCTGTTTTTGTGCTCTCTCGGGATGTCGCAGTATTCGTCAAGGTTGAAAGTGCTAACGCCCTTGAGCGACACTTTGCCCTGCTTATAACTTTCCGCTATATAGTCGTATGTCGGCACGGGGGAGGCGCCCGTCGCAAAGCCGAGCACGCAGCTTGGGTTTGCGTTTATGTAGTCAACATATAGCTGACCCGCCGCTTTTCCGATTTCTTCGGCATTTTTGTAAACTTTGATTTCCATTTTATTTACCTCCGTCTATTGTCATTTCTCTGTGAGCGTCCGATGAATCATAAATCGCCTGCATTATTTTTGAGGTCAGCACGGCATTGTCAATATACTGCCTGTTTTTGCCGCCTTCCATAACAACGCGCACAAAATCATTCACTTCGTTTTCATACATATTCGTCGTGCGGCAGTTCACCTTCTCCTCGGTGAGCATACCGTCTTTAACTCCGTAAACGGTGAAATCGCCGCAGTAGTTGAGGCGTACGCCCGCTTTGGTGCCTATGAAATCAATGAATGTTTCGCTTTTGCCTATGTTCTGCGCCCACGCGCCGTTGAAGCTGATTGTGGGTCCGGTTGTGCGGATAATGCCCGTGACAGAATCGTCAACGTCGTAAGTGCCGTTTACGTTTTTGGTTTCCTCGGCCCACATACCGGTATAAACATAGTTTTTCATATCAACGCCGAGCTTGGAGAACGCTTCGCCCGATGCCGTGAGGGGAGTGGGGTCGCCGCAGCAGTACATTATAAGATCAAGGTAGTGAACGCCCCAGTCGATGAGAGCGCCTCCGCCCGACACCGCCTTTGTGGTGAAATCGCCGCCGAGGCCGGGGATGGATCTGTGAGCGCGGAATGAGGCATAAACGTGGTAAACCTCTCCCAGTTCGCCATTGTCTATCATATCCTTGATTTTATTAACGTAAGTGTTGAATCTGTTGCAAACGCCTATGTTCAGTGTTTTGCCTGTCTCGTGAGCGACTCTCTGCATATCGAGCGCCTCGCTCAGGATTCTCGCGGCGGGCTTTTCACACAGCACGTGCTTGCCCGCGCGCATGGCGTCGATGGCGATGGTGGGGTGCACGTTGTTGGGGGTGCAGATGGACACTGCCACCACTTCCGGGTCCTTGAGGACATCGTGGTAATCAGTAACCGCGACGCCGCAGCCGTATTTCTTTACGGCGTCCTCGGCGCGCTCCGGGATGATGTCGCAGAAATACTTGATNNGCCGCCGTGCCGTAACCGTATTTATCAACATATCTCTGCGCTCTTTCGGGTATGAGGTCGCAGAAATATTTTATTTCGACATTTTCATTTTTATCATATGCCGCGACATGTTCTCTTGAAATGTTGCCGCATCCGATAACCGCTACTTTTACTTTGCTCATAAAAAGACCTTCTTCCGGATATTTTATTTCAATTTACTATAATATACCAATAGTAAAAAAAAGTAAAGGGCAATTAACCGAAAAATGCTCAAAAAACACTTGCAAAACAAAACGGACGTATATATAATAGTTAAGGTGTTAACAGTTATGCACTTAAAAATTAACCGATTAACAATACACCGTTTCCCGCTTGCCGGAAAACGCCTGAGAAAGAAGGAATTGTTTTGAAAAAAACTGTCGGAGAAAGCGCATCCTCAAAGACGATGCACAGATTTTTTGCCGTTGCGCGTCTTCACCACACCTGCATTGAGGAGTATGTAAAAAATTCGGAAATCGATATTCACAGAAGCCAGAATATGATTCTCGGGCACATCTGTATGAATGAGGGCACCTCGCAGAAAGAAATTGCGGAGCATTTCGGCATTTCCCCCGCGGCTGTCACGGGCTCCGTCAAAGCTCTCGAAAAGGCGGGATATGTCAGGCGCGAAAGCGACCCGCGCGACACGAGAGTAAATGTGCTCACCTCAACCGAAAAGGGCAGAAAGGTTGTTGACAGATTCAGGTCTTATTTTGATATGATTGACGAAAGTATACTGAAGGGTATAGACGGTGAGAAACTCGAGGTTTTCAACGAGTGCCTCGCCATTATGGAAAGGAATATAACAGAACAGCTTGAAAGGGGATAAAAGAAAATGAAAAGATGGGGTAAATACGCGAGGCCTTATCTTGCGTATTTTATCGCCGGACCGCTGTGCATGATAGTTGAAGTTATAGGCGAGGTGCTTATGCCAAAATTCCTCGCAAATATCATTGACTACGGCACCGGTCAGGGCAGCATTGAGGATGCCTCTCCTCTCATTCGCAGAATATTTGAGCTCGCTGGGGGCAATTCGCCGTTTATCATCGCCATTATGTGCTGTATGATAATAACGGCAGTGCTTATGATGCTCGGCGGCATAGGCGGAGCGTATTTCGGCGCGAAGGCGAGCGTTAATTTCGCAGCGGATTTAAGGGATGATATTTACAGGCAGGTGCAGAATTTCTCATTTGCGAATATCGATAAATTCAGCACGGGGTCGCTTGTTACCCGCCTTACGAATGATGTTACACAGATACAGAATTTCATAAATATGCTTCTCAGAATGTGCCTTCGCTCACCCGGAATGCTGATTGGCGGCGTAATTATGGCAGTAATGGTGAGCCCCAATCTCGCCGTTACTCTCGCCGTTTCGCTGCCTCTGCTCGGCTTTATGATTTTTATGATTATGAGAGTCGCATTTCCGAGATTCACAAGGCAGCAGGAAAAGCTTGACGGCCTCAATTCCACCGTTCAGGAGGATGTAACAAACATAAGAGTTGTGAAATCCTTTGTGCGCGAGAAGCACGAAATTGACAAGTTTGAAGGAGCGAATGCGGATTATAAGCACGCCAGCATAAAATCAATGCGTGTAATGATTTTTATGAGCCCCGTTATGACTTTCTTTATGAACGCCACGACCATATCCGTTTTCTGGATCGGCGGCAATATGCTTGTTAAGGGCAGTATGACAACAGGCAGCCTCACCGCTTTCATTACCTATATCACGCAGATACTTATGTCCCTTATGATTATTTCAATGATGTTTGTCAATGCATCAAGAGCGCTCGCATCATCAAAAAGAATCAGAGAGGTGCTTGATGAGGAGCTTGAAATTCGGGACGAGGATATAGACTCCGAAGATGCAGTAAGGCAGATACAAAACGGCAAAATAGAGTTTAAAAACGTGTCTTTCAGGTATTACAAAACAAGCGACGAGAAAGTGCTTGACAGCATAAATCTTACCATTCCCGCCGGAAAGACAGTCGGCATAATAGGATCAACGGGCGCAGGCAAGAGCACACTTGTTTCAATGATTGCGCGCCTTTATGACGCGGATGAGGGCGAGATACTCATTGACGGCGTCAACGTACACGATTATACACTCAGAAACCTGCGCGAGGGCATCGGCTTCGTGCTTCAGAAAAACACCCTTTTCTCCGGTACAATCGTGGATAACCTCAGGTGGGGCAACAGCGAAGCGGATATGGACGAGATAAGAAAGGCTGCTTCATATGCGCAGGCGGATCAGTTCATAACAAGCTTTACTGAAGGCTATGACACCGTGCTTGATCAGGGCGGAACAAATGTTTCGGGCGGTCAGAAGCAGAGATTATGCATAGCGCGAGCCCTTCTCAAAAAGCCGAAAATCCTTGTGCTTGATGACTCCACATCGGCTGTTGATACCGCGACGGAGGCGAAAATCCGCGAGGCGTTTGCAAACGAGCTCAAGGGCTCAACCAAAATAATAATCGCGCAGAGAATTCAGTCTGTTAAGGATGCGGATATGATTGTGGTTATGAATGACGGCAGAATTTCCGGCACGGGCACTCACGAAGAACTGCTTGAGAATAATGAAGAATACCGCGAAATCTATTATTCACAGACAGAGAAAAAGGAGGGTGCGTGATGGCGGCAAGAAGTCTTGAGGAGTTAAGAAAAAGATATAACTCCGTAGCCGCGGCGGAAAAGCGCGCCGGACCCTCCTTCGGGCCCCGCGGAGGTCCGGGCAGGATGAGGCCCGGGCAGACGGAAAAGGGCAAACCCAAAAGCACGGGTAAAACAGTAAAACGCCTTTGGGGCTATGTTTCAAAGTATAAATTCAGGCTTGTGCTTGTGCTTTTCTGTATGCTTTGCAGCACGGCAACATCCCTTGTCGGCTCATACGCAATGAGGCCGATTATCAACACCGTTGCCGCGGCGGATACTCCCGCGCAGACACGCATTGAATATCTCCTTCGCATTCTTGTGACCCTTGCCTGTATCTATCTTGTGGGCATACTTTCAAACTATTTACAGGCGCGCCTTATGCTGACTGTTTCGCAGAACGCTTCCGAGAGAATAAGAAACGACCTTTTCACAAGGCTGCAGGCTCTGCCCGTGAGATTTTTCGACTCCGAGACAACGGGCGGGATTATGTCGCGCTTTACAAATGATATCGATAATATCGATGTTATGATGAACAGCACCCTCACGCAGCTTGTTTCCGGCTCTGTGTCGCTGATAGGCACACTTTTCTTTATGATTTACACTTCGCCGTGGCTCACTCTTGTGACAGTTGCTTTTATTCCCGTTATGCTTAAATGCGGCAGCGTTATAGCGAAACGCTCGGCAAAGTACTACGTCGCTCAGCAGGCGGCGCTTGGCGCGGTAAACGGCTATATTGAGGAAACCGTTACCGGGCAGAAGGCGGTAAAGGTTTTCAATCACGAGGAAATCTGCACCGAGGAGTTTGAACTTCTCAACAACGATATGAGGGATAAGCAGCTCGGCGCGCAGTTTTTCGGCGGCGTTATGGGCCCCGTTGTGGGCAATATCAGCCAGATTTGCTATGCCGTCACCGCAGGTATCGGCGGTCTGCTCTGCCTTTTCGGAAGATTTGATGTGGGCGGTATGAGTATATTCGCCGGCTACTCAAGGCAGTTTTCAATGCCTCTCAATATGCTCACTCAGCAGGCATCCACCATCTTTGCGGCTTTAGCGGGCGCGGAAAGAGTTTTCGGCGTTATGGATAAAGAGCCCGAGGGCTTCGGAGAAACGCCCGAAAAAACTCCCGATAAAATTGAGGGAAGCGTTTCTCTTAAAAATGTCACCTTCGGCTATAATGAGAGCAAGACGGTGCTTAAGAATATCTCTCTTGATGTCCGGAAGGGGAGCAAGGTCGCTTTTGTCGGCTCAACGGGCGCGGGCAAAACGACCATCACAAACCTTATAAACCGCTTCTATGATATAAATGAGGGCGAAATCACCGTTGACGGCATAAACATCAAGGATATGGACCGCTCGTTCCTTCGCAAAAACATAGCGATGGTGCTTCAGGACACCCACCTTTTCACGGGCACTGTAATGGAGAATATTCGCTACGGCAGGCCCGATGCCACCGACGACGAGGTTGTTGCCGCGGCAAAGAGCGCGAGCGCCCACAGCTTCATTATGCGCCTTTCGGACGGCTATCAGACCGTGCTTGAAGGAGACGGGCAGAATCTTTCTCAGGGTCAGCGTCAGCTTCTTAATATTGCGAGAGCGGCCATCTCCAGGGCACCTATCCTTGTGCTTGACGAGGCAACAAGTTCGGTTGATACAAGGACCGAGAAGCATATTGAGCACGGTATGGACCGCCTTATGAAAAACCGCACCACATTTGTCATTGCCCACCGCCTTTCAACGGTCAGAAACTCCGATGAAATTATGGTGCTCGAAAAGGGCGAAATCATAGAGCGGGGCACCCACGATGAGCTTCTTGCCATGGGAGGCAGGTATTATGAGCTTTACACCGGCAAAAAGGAGCTTTCCTGAAAAATTTATTTTTAATGCTTTTTACCCCTTGACTAAATACGTATTTTGTCGGATAATTATTTTATAATTTGTCCCGCCTGACGGCGTGCGACCGAAGAGAGGAGAAAAATAAATGGATCTGTCAAAAATCATTGACAAAAAGTCCGGCTATGCAAACTATATGATAAAAGAGATATCATATATCTGCCGCCATTTTGAAAAGAGAGAGCCCGGCTCAAAGGGCGAGGAGCAGGCCTGCGAATATATGGCGGGCGAGCTCAGAAAGCTCGGCTGTGAAGCAGAGGTTGAATCCTTCAAAGAAAATCCCCGTTCATTCTTCGGCTGGATTTTTATCACCATCACCTGCGTTCTTCTTGCTATTATAGGCCTCTTTGTAAGCACAAAGGTCGGTGGTATTGTTCTGCCGATTATTTCCGCTTTTCTTATCGTTTTCGGCCTTGTTGTCGTTTTCCTTCAGTTCGGCCTTTACATCAAAGCGGTTGACTTCCTTTTCCGTGAGAAAACAGGTCACAATGTTACCGCTTTCAAAAAGCCCACCGGCGAAGTGAAAAGAAGGATTATATTCAACGGTCACCCCGATGCGGCATGGGAATGGCCCGTAAACTACGCGCTCGGCGGCGTCGGCTTTGAAGGCCACGCAATCATTTCCGGCATAGGTGCTGTTTATTATCTTGTTCTTTCCGTGCTTGCGATTGTCAAGGGCGGTTTCGAGGGCACATTGCTCAAGTGCGGTCTGTGGGGCCTCATTTTTGTTCCCTTCCTTGCAGGCCTTTACTTTATGGTAAACTATAAGAGAATTGTTGACGGCGCAAATGACAACCTTTCCGGCTGCTATATGGGTATCGCCATTCTCAAAGCTCTCGCAGACGAAGACATTCAGCTTGAAAACACTGAAATCGGCGTTGTTCTCACCGGCTCCGAAGAAGCGGGTCTGAGAGGCTCCAAGGCGTGGTGCGAAGCCCACAAGGGCGAATTTGATGATGTTCCCACCTTCATTTATTCGTATGATACAATTTACGATCCCAAATACCTTATGACCAACTACCGCGACCTCAACGGTACCGTCAAGGTTGACAAGGACGTTTCCGATCTCTTTATGGAGTGCGCCAAAGAGCTTGATATCAAGTGCAGCAAAGGTATGGTTCCCCCTCTCGGCGGCGCAACCGACTCCGCGGCATTTGCACAGGCAGGTCTCAGGGCAACAGGTATCACAGGCCTCAATCACAAGCTTGAAAGCTACTATCACACAAGAAAAGACACTTATACCAATATGAATGCAACCGGTCTTGCGGATTGCTTCGCCGTTTCGGTTAAAGTGCTTGAGAAGTTTGACGAAGGCGCAAAACAGTAATTAACGCTTTTAAAAAGATTCAGGGCTGTCCCGGTTAAAGGGCAGCCCTGTTTTTCGGAGAAATAAAATGGAAAATTTTGAAGTAATGCGCGCTGGTGAAGAATGGCAGCGCGCAGGGGCTTATTCCGTGAGAATTCAGGGAATGAACCGACAGCATCATATATCTCTCAGAGAAGAGTTTGATGAGCACGACTGCGACGGCACTTTATATATCGTTATCCTTGACAGCGGTTATCCCGTGGCAACCTGCCGGTTTTATGAAAAGGACAGCGAAAGCGCAGTGCTCGGCCGTGTGGTTGTGCTGCCCGAATACAGAGGCAAAAAGCTCGGCTCACTCCTTCTGACAGAGGCCGAAAAGTGGATAAGAGAGCTCGGATACGTGAGAATAGCTGTTGACAGCCGCACCACAGCCGTCGGCTTTTATGAGAAAAACGGGTATAAAAAGATAAATGATGAAATTATAAGAAGCGGCGTTTTTGACTGTATAAAGATGGAAAAAACTCTCTGATTATTATGTAATATCCGATTTATCGGTGTTCCTGCGTGAAATCCGCTTGACAAATCCGGGTTATTAATGTACAATTCCCGCGTCAGTTCGAAACCATCCTGACGTTAAACAAAACTAAGGAGACAACTTAATATGAACAACAAAAACAAAAAAATTGCTTACATTGCGGTTGTTGCCGCTTTGTATGCGGCACTTACTTATGCCCAGAGTTTTCTTTTGCCCGGCACGACAACTATGGCGGTTCAGTTCAGAGCTTCGGAGGCGCTGAATGTGCTCTGCCTGTTTACTCCGCTTGCGATACCGGGTCTTACAATCGGGTGCATAGTCTCAAATCTTTACAGCATCGGTTCGGGGCTTCCTCTCGATATGATTTTCGGCTCAGTCGCAACACTCGGCGCAACGCTTTGCATATATTTCCTGAGAAAGGTTAAAATCGGCTCATATCCGCTTTTGGCTATGCTTATGCCTGCAATATGGAACGGTCTTATTGTCGGATGGGAAATAGAGAAGTTTTTCGTTGACGGACCTTTTGAGTGGACCGGTTTTCTCGTACAGGGAGGCTTTGTCGCGCTCGGAGAGCTCGGCGTTATGCTTACGCTCGGCACCGCGTTATATTACGTGATAAAAAAGAGACGGCTTGATAAAGAGATGCTTAAGTAATAACGGAAATATACTTTTCCGGTCAGTACGGCTTTTACAGTTATTGTTACAATAATCGAGGGCCCGCAGTTACAGTCAACTGCGGGCCCTTCTTTTGTCTTGTTTTTCGGCTTTGCTTAAAAGCGAAGGCCGTATTTTTTATGCTTCGGGAGCATAGAGATCCTTGAGTCTGAGAAGGTGAGCATACCTTTCAACAGAGGTCTTCTCCGCCTTTGTGAAGAGCTCTTCAGCTCTCTCGGGGAAGGAACGGGTAAGCTGTGAATAGCGGGCCTCGTTCATAATGAAGTCTCTGTAGCTCTCGGTTGCGGGCTTGGAATCGATTGTGAACGGATTCTTGCCCTCGGCCTTGAGAGCAGGGTTGAAGCGGAACATATTCCAGTAGCCGCA
>DBWO01000039.1:2753-34161 GCA_002309055.1 Ruminococcaceae bacterium UBA1236 | reverse complement strand
GGCTGTATGATGGGTTCCGGCGGTCTCATCGTTATGGACGAGGATAACTGTATGGTTGATATAGCCAAGTTCTTCCTCAATTTCACCGTTGATGAGTCCTGCGGCAAGTGCGCTCCCTGCCGTATCGGTACAATGAGGATGAAGGAAATCCTTGAAAAGATTACTGCCGGCAACGGCACTCTTGAAGATATTGACAAGCTCCAGGAGCTCGCTCTCTACATCAAAGAGAATTCTCTTTGCGGCCTCGGCCAGACTGCTCCCAACCCCGTGCTTGCAACCCTCAAGTTCTTCAAGGACGAATACATCGCTCACGTTGTTGACCACAAGTGTCCCGCAGGCGTCTGCAAGGCCCTGCTCAACTACACAATCATTGCCGACAAGTGCAGAGGCTGCACCAAGTGCGCGAGAAACTGCCCCGTCGGCGCAATCACAGGCAAAGTCAAGGAAGCCCATGTTATCGACACAGAGAAGTGCATCAAGTGCGGCGCTTGTATGGATAACTGCAGCTTCGGCGCAATTATTAAAGGTTAAGGAAGGAGGAAGACGAAATGAGTAATGTAAATATCAAAATCAATGATGTTCCCTACACCGTTCCTGCCGGCATTTCAATCCTTGAAGCCGCAAGATACGCGGGTATCGAAATTCCCACTCTCTGCTTCCTCAAGAATATGAACGAGATAGGCGCCTGCCGTATGTGTATGGTAGAAGTCAAAGGCGCCCGCTCACTCGTTACCGCCTGCGTTTACCCCGTAAACGAGGGTATGGAAGTTTACACCAACACCGAGAAGGTGAGAAACAGCCGCAAGCACACCCTTGAGCTCGTTCTCTCCACTCACAACAAGAACTGCCTTGCCTGCGTAAGAAGCGGCAACTGTGAGCTTCAGAAGCTCTGCAAGGAATTCGGCGTTGAAGATACCGAATATTTCGCCGGCAGAATGCCCGATTTTGAGTTTGACGATTCCGCCGCTCATATGATAAGAGACAACAGCAAGTGCATTCTCTGCCGCCGCTGTGTCGCTGCCTGCCAGCAGCAGGATGTTGCCGTTATCGGCGCAAACGCCAGAGGCTTTGATACACACATCAGCTCCGCTTTTGATAAGGACCTCGCGGATGTTTCCTGCGTATCCTGCGGCCAGTGTATCGTAAACTGCCCCACGGGCGCGCTCAGGGAAAAGGACGACACCGCAAAGGTGTTCGCCGCAATTCACGACCCCGAGAAATTCGTTATCGTTCATACCGCTCCCTCCATCCGCGTTACCCTCGGTGAAGCCTTCGGCATGCACCTTGGCACCAACGTTCAGGGCAAGATGGTAGCGGCTCTGAGAAGACTCGGCTTTGATAAGGTGTTTGACACTAACTTCGCTGCCGACCTCACTATAGTTGAAGAGGCCAACGAGCTTATCGAGAGAGTAACCACAGGCGGCACCCTGCCGATGATTACCTCCTGCTCACCCGGCTGGATCAAGTACTGCGAGCACTATTTCCCCACAGAGCTTGATCACCTCTCAACCTGTAAATCTCCTCAGCAGATGTTCGGCGCAACCATCAAGACCTGGTATGCTCAGAAGATGGGTATCGATCCGAAGAACATCGTGTGCGTAGGCATTATGCCCTGCACCGCAAAGAAGTTTGAGGCAAAGCGTGACGATCAGTCCGCTTCCGGTTATCCCGATATAGACTACGCTCTTACCACAAGAGAGCTTGCCAGAATGATTGAGACCGCAGGTCTCTTCTTCCCCAAGCTTCCCGATGAAGAGTTTGATAATCCTCTCGGCGAAGGCACAGGCGCGGCGGTTATCTTCGGCGCAACGGGCGGCGTTATGGAAGCTGCTCTGAGAACAGCTGTTGAAAAGCTCACCGGAGAAGAGCTTGCCGATGTTGACTTCAAAGAGGTCAGAGGCACAGAAGGCATCAAAGAGGCCACATACAATGTTGCCGGCAAAGAGATCAAGGTTTGCGCTGCAAGCGGCCTTTCCAACGCCAGAAAGGTTATGGAAGAGGTCAAGGCGGGTACATCACCCTACACCTTCATCGAAATCATGGCCTGCCCCGGCGGCTGTGTAAACGGCGGCGGTCAGCCCGTTCAGCACGCGGTTGTGCGCAATTTCTATGACCTCAAGGCCATCAGAGGTGCGGCTCTCTATGAGGCAGACAAGAATCTTCCCAAGAGAAAGAGCCACGAGAGCGAAGCAATCAAGACGGTTTATGCCGAATACTTTGAGAAACCCGGCAGCCATAAGGCACACGAGGTCCTGCACACATCCTATGTTGCAAGACCCAAGTATAAATAAGCCTTTTCTGCCGCAATAAAATGACAAAGGACCTGCGGACAAGGGCGGACACCCGCCCGGAACCCGCGGGTCTTTTTTCAGGAAGTGAGAAAATGGATAAGAAAAATATCATTCTTATAGGTATGCCCGGCTGCGGCAAATCCACCTGCGGAGTTATCGCCGCCAAGGTTATGCTTAAAAACTTTTTTGATACGGATCTGCTTTTGCAGGGGCTCGAGCAGCAGCGCCTTCAGGATATGATTGACGAGAAGGGCACGGACTATTTCTATGCCGCGGAGGAGAGGGCGATTCTCTCCCTTAAGCTTGAGGCTGCCGTAATCGCTACGGGCGGAAGCGTTATTTATTCCGATAAAGCAATGCGGCACCTTCGCTCAATGGGCAAAGTTATTTATTTGCACCTTGAGTATGAAACTATGATAAAAAGAATACACAATTTCACCACAAGGGGAATTGTTGTGAAAGAGGGGAGCACGCTCCTCGATATGTATAACGAGCGTCTGCCTCTTTACAGAAAATACGCGGATGCCGTGATTGAATGTGACAATAACACGGTTGAGGAAACCGTTGAAAAAATTGTGGATGCCGCAAAATAAATTGTATAAAACATTTGCATTATTCACAATATATGGTATAATAATATGAATTCTTATATTCAGGGGTGATTCACTTGCCTCAAAATTCCCCGGTAATAACCGAAGAAGAAAAGGATTTGATAATCGGGCGAAACGCCGTTTCCGAGGCGCTCAAAAGCGGCAGAGAGGTTGACACACTCTTTGTTGCAAAGGGCGACAGAAGCGGCTCAATCGGCATGCTTATGGGGCTTGCCCGTGACAAGGGCGCGGTTGTCAAAGAGGTTGACAGGCGCAAGCTTGACGCAATGTGCGGCGGCGCGAACCACCAGGGCGTTGCTGCAAGGGCGGCGGCTCACAGCTATTCAAGCATTGAAGATATAATTAAAAACGCCGAAGAAAAGGGCGAGGACGCCTTTGTTATTATCTGCGACGAGATAGAGGATCCTCACAACCTCGGCGCGATAATAAGGACCGCGGACGCCTGCGGCGCTCACGGCGTTATCATACCGAAGCGAAGGGGAGTGTCCCTCACCTATGCCGTAGGCAAGGTTTCGGCAGGCGCGCTCGAATATGTGCCCGTCGCCAGGGTATCAAACCTTCCCTCGGCAATAGACGAGCTTAAAGAAAAAGGGTTCTGGGTCTACGCCGCCGATATGGACGGCAAGCCCTGGAATGAGCAGGATTACAGCGGCAAGGTTGCCCTGGTCATCGGCTCAGAGGGCAAAGGCATAAGCCGCCTTGTAAAAGAAAAATGCGATTTTACCGTTTCCCTTCCGATGCGCGGCAAAATAAACTCCCTCAACGCGTCCGTCGCAGCGGGAATACTGATGTACGAAGTGATAAGGAACAGATAAAGATATAAAGGGTGAAAAAAATGAGTGATTTTCCCGTCACAAATTCACAGAATGATGAGCTTGACGCCATACTCAGCGAGGTCAGAAGCGGCAATTTCACCGCTGACCCCGTAGATGACGAGCCCTCAAAAGAGTGGTCAATGGCGGATATCGACAGGCTGATTGCCGGCACGGAAGGGGAGGACTATTTACCCGAAGTTGACGGTACACCGGCTGATGATGATATTTCCGCTTTCTTCTCCGGGGATTACAACGCCGATATGTTTACCGTAAGACCCATCGAGGCCGAAAAAGAGGAGATAGAGGATATTTCTTCAGGCGTTGAAGAGGTTGAGGGGCAGGAGATGCTCTACTCTCAGGAGGATGATTTTGACGCGGACAGTTTTGAGCTTGAAGCGATTGAAATCACCGACGACGAGCCGGCGGATATTTTCTCAACATCCTATCAGCAGCAGATAGTTGAGCAGAGCAAAGAGGAGGAGGCGGTAATCGCCCCCGAGCCCGAAAAGACCGAGGAAGAGAAGATAGTTGACTACAGGGAGAGATTCTTCAAGAAGCTCACCCTTGAGGATATCGGTTATGTGCCCGAGGAGGAGCCCGAGCAGGAGGGCCCGATTGACCTGAGCGGCACGGTGCTCTTCAAAAACGAGGAGAACAAGACCGAGGCGGACCTCGAGCCGATGCCTACCATCAAGGCGGCCGAGGATGTCAAGAATGAAGACGACGAAAAGACAAAAATAATAAAAGAGGGCACAAAGATTGAACCCAATCTGCCCGAAAAGATAGACAACGACGTTGAGGGTCAGATGGTGCTCACGGGCTTTACCGAGATGCCCGAGGAGGCGGTGCCCGAGCAGGCGCGCGAGGAGGAGATTGAAGAAAACCTCTGGAAAAAGCGCAAGCAGAAGGCAATGGATTTCAAAATCGAAGGCCTTGACGACAATGAGTTCGGCGAGGAATTTGACGCAATGAGCTCCGAGGCGGACGGCTACGTGCCCGAGGAGAAAAAAGAGGAAACCATACAGGAGGCATCGCTGATTGAGGCCGTAGGCGAATACAACGAGCCCGCGGACAGAAACAGAATTCACTCAAAGCTCGCCGCGCGCCTCAAAAAGACAATGAGCGGCGTTATAGTGGTGGGCATAATCGAAGCGGTTGTACTTCTGCTCGCTGTTTTGCCGCCTCTCGCAAACGCGCTCAGCATTGAAACAAAGATTTTTGTCCCCGACAGCAGACCGCTCTGCATAATAAACGCCGTGCTTCTTATCGCCGCGGTTGCCTTTGACAGCGACAGGTTCTTTGACGCGGTCACCGGCATATTCAAGGGCAGGTTTACGGGCGACACCGCCTGCACAATCGCCGTCGCGGTCGCGCTTATAGAAAACACGCTCTCCGCCATCACAGACGCGAAGACACCTGTTTTCGGCGCCGTCGCAATAGCAGGCATACTCTTTAACAAGCTTACCGACGCAATTAACGCGCGCAGAGTTTTCTATAATTTCCAGGTCTGCGCTTTCAACTATGAGCATAATATGTACGCCGTTCACGCTTTTGAAAACGAGAACGAAGTGTTTGAGCTCGGCAGAGGCCTGCTCATGGGCAACGCCGAAATGCTCTATTCCTCAAAGGTTGACTTCCCCTCAAATTTCATCAGAAATTCCGACGAAAACGGTGAGGATAACAAGAAGCTCCGCCTTATGCTCATTATTTCCGCCGCCGTATCGCTCGCGGTAGGCGTCGTGACGGGCATTAAACAGGTTAACCTTATGGCGGGTATCGGCGCGTTTGCCGCCGCCGTATGCCTGAGTATGCCCATATTCGGCAAATTCATTCCCGCCTTCATCACCTTTATTCACAACCGCAAGCTCAATCACGAGGGCACAATGGTCGTAAGCCTTGACGCGGCGGAAAAGACCGCCGCCGCAAACGCCGTGGTGCTTGATTCGGCCGATATATTCGACCGCGGCAATTGTACAATGCACGGCATGAACTACTTCCAGAATATGAGAGTGGACGTTGTGCTCCGCTACGCCGCCGCGATGGTCATCAAATCCGGCGGACCTCTTAAGGAATGCTTTGAGAAGGTTGTTGACGGCAGACTCGATATTCTTCCTCCCGTCAGGGAGCTTGTATATGAGGATAAGATGGGTATTTCCGCGAGAATTTACGAGCAGAAGGCCCTCCTCGGCAACAGGAATATGCTTATCCACCACAACATTGAAGCCCCCGACAAGGCAACTGAGGACAGGTATCAGAGAAACGGCAGAAAGGTCATTTACCTTGCCGTAAATGAGAAACTCGCCGCTCTGTTTGTAGTGAGCTACAGCGTTGACGAAGAGATGAAGAATTACCTCAAACAGCTTGAAAAGAACGGAATTCAGACTCTCGTACGCACAAACGATGTGAATGTTACCGAGGAGCTCATTTCCGAAAGATTCGGCATAAACACCAATAATTTCAAGATTCTTTCATCCGTCGCGGGCAGGCTTTTCAAGAGGCGCAAGGATACCGTGAGCGACATGCTTGACGCGGGTGTCATCCATGACGGCGACCCGAGAAGCATGCTCAAGGCAATCGCCTCCTGCTGCACAATGTCAAACAGAAAGAAGATAGGCACACTGCTCCAGTTTGTGCTTATGGTGATAGGCGCGGCGCTCACGCTGCTGTCCGGTATAAGCGAAAACGGGCTCTCCGCGATAGCGGCGCTCGGCATACTGCTTGCCGAAATCGCGGTTGCGGTTATCACTCTGTTCCCGTTCAATCTTATAAGAAAAGAGCCCAAGGAATAATACAGGCAGTGATAAATCATTACGGTTCTCCCTGCCGAGGCGGGGGGAACCGTGTGCATAATACAAAGAAAAGGAAGAAAAAAGAAAATGAAAATGAAAATCACAAAAATGACCGCTTTGGTTCTTTGCCTTGCCGTGATTTTCACGGCTTTCGGCATCACCGCCGGCGCGTCGCAGGACAAGCTGTTTTACCTTGTGCTCGGCGATTCAATCGGCTACGGCTCGGGCCTGAGCAATTCCAATAAGGCCTGCTACGGCAAAATAGTTGCCGACACAAACGGCTATGATTACGCCAATGACGCCATCCCCGGGCACACCACGCAGAACCTGCTCGCGCGCCTTGAAAATGAGAGCGTAATCGCTCATGTGAAGCAGGCGGATATCATCAGCGTATCAATCGGCGGCAACAACTTCCTGCTCGGCAATATGGCGGCGCTTCTCTTTGATGTGATCGTCAAAGGCGATGTCACAAGGGCGAAGGAGACTGTTGATAAGTTCTATACGGATCTTGACACGATAGTCAAGAAAATACACGAATATAACCCCGATGCGATAATTCTGATGCAGACTCTCTATAACCCGCAGACGGGTTATATCGGCGAAGCATACCAGGCATCAATTGACCTGCTTAATGAGGCGATACTGCGCTACGCGGACGAAAACGAGGGCGCTGTTGTCATAGTTGACGTCGCATCCCGTCTCAAGGATTCCGAGAATGATTTTGCTCAGGACGGCATTCATCCGAGTGTGCAGGGCAACGAAAAAATCGCCGCTGCCGTGCTTGAGAAGCTCGTTGAGCTCGGTCTGGGCGAGTCCGCAACTCCCGTTATAAACGAGAAGGGTATTGATATCAGAGTGCCTTCGATATTTACATATCCCCTTGAATTATACGGAAAAGTGCTTCATTTCCTGTCTCTTATTTACGGTGTTTTCGCGTAAAAATCCGCAAATATCCCGGTTCAGGCAAAAAAATGCTTGACAAATTATAATTATTATATTAAAATCATTGCACAACAAAGAAGAGCACAGGCTCTCACCTTCCGGGCACAGACCCGAGTCGGTCAATATCTTTTTAATAGGGCATTTGCCCTTTGATGTTGATTTTTAAGCGAGGTGGAGCAGTCTGCCTCGCTTTTCAGATTCTTATGGAGGTGCTTAGTTATCAGCAAGCAACAGGAACAGCAAATCAATGAAGAAATCCGTGACCCCGAAGTCAGACTCATTTCCGAAGAGGGAGAGCAGCTGGGCATTATGAGCTCGGAAGAGGCCCTTGCCCTCGCGGCGGAAAAAGACCTTGACCTTGTCAAGATTGCGCCTATGGCGACCCCGCCCGTCTGCAAAATAATGGATTACGGCAAGTTCAGATTTGAGAAGGCAAAGAAAGAGAAGGAAGCAAGAAAAAATCAGAAAATCATCGAGATTAAAGAAATCCGTCTTTCTCTTAATATTGACACTCACGACTTTGATTTCAAGATTAAGAATGCCAGAAAGTTTATTGCCGACGGCAACAAGCTCAAGGTTTCCATCAGGTTCAGAGGCCGTGAGATGGCTCATCCCGAGCTCGGCACGGAGATTATGGACAAGGCCGCCCAGGCTCTTGAAGACGTTGCCGCGGTGGATAAGCCCGCCAAGCTGGAAGGCAGACAGATGCTGATGTTTATGTCTCCTAAGATCAACAAGTAACAAATCAATAAGGAGGATATATTTATGCCTAAGATCAAGACTCACAGCGGCGCCAAAAAGCGCTTCAAGATTTCAAAGAACGGCAAGCCTATGCGTGCCCACGCTTACAAGTCTCACATCCTTAACAAGAAGAGCACCAAGCGCAAGAGAAATCTCCGCAAGGTAAGCGTTGCAGACGAAACCAACGTAAAGCAGATCAAGAGACTTGTTCCTTACAAATAATATCGAAGGAGGAAAAAGATTATGGCACGTATTAAAGGTGCAACAATGACCCGCAAGAGAAGAAATAAAGTTCTCAAACTCGCGAAGGGCTACTACGGCTCAAAGCATTCCCTTTTCAAGACCGCCAAGCAGGCAGTTATGAAGAGCGGTAACTATGCATATATCGGCAGAAAGCAGAAGAAGAGAGATTTCAGAAGACTCTGGATAACCAGAATCTCCGCCGCCTGCAAGCAGAACGGCATGAACTACTCAACCTTTATGAACGGTCTCAAGAAGGCTGACGTGAGCCTCAACAGAAAGATGCTCTCCGAAATCGCCATCGCGGACCCCGCCGCTTTCACCGCCCTCACAGAGAAGGCAAAAGCAGCGCTTCAGTAATAACAAAAAACGCCATAAGCGATATGCTTATGGCATTTTTGTTGCGCTTTTACGACAATCAGCCGGATTTAACGGTTTTATAAGCCGCAAAAGTGTGGTACAATCTAAAAAAACAAAGGAGGAAAGAATTATGTCAAAAGTTAAAAGAATCGCGGCAGCATTACTCTGCCTTGTTATGATTGCAGGCTGCTTTATGATTCCCGGCAGCGCAGCCACAAACGGCGCAATCCAGCCCTTTGCGATAATCACCGCTCTTTCAATCAATGTCAGGGATAAGGCCGGCACGGACGGTAACAGAATCGGCGGCCTCACAATCGGCAAAGAGGTTGATGTTTACGACACCGTAACCTCGGGTGATTCAATCTGGTACAAAATCAAATATGACGGCAAAGACGGCTATATTGACGGCTCAAACGCCGTGCTTGTAAAGAATATCGGCATGGTCAACTCCGGCGCCGTAAACATCAGAACAGAGCCCTCAAAGACAGCTACCCGTGTTACCGAGGCAACTCTCGGCGACGAGCTGTATATCTGCGACACCGTCAAAGCTGACGGCGATACCTGGTATAAGATTTATGCCGTTCTCGGTTATGCCTATGTTATGGCGAACTATGTCAGCATCATGTCAATGCCCGTTTCCGATGTAAGCGCCACCTGGAATAACGACATTATCCTCAAGGTTGTCGGCCACAACATTCCCGCCGGCTACACCCTTTATGTTGACGGCAAAGCGTTCAGCTCCGAAGGCACAAGCGAGCTTGTCTGCCCCGTTCCCCTCGGCACTCTCACCGAGAGCAGAGAGGTCAGAATTATCGTCAGAGACAAGCTCGGTGTTGCGAGAATTGACAGAACCGCCACCGTAAAAGTCAACAACGGCTTTTTCGGCAAACTTATCGCCTATATCGGCTACATCTTCTCCGGCTTCAAATGGGGCGGCCAGACAGTCCAGATAGGGTAAAACACAATCCGATATTGTCTTGAAAACCAGGGAGCAAAGGTTTTTCCTTTGCTCCTTTTTTGCGCGTATGGGGCGTGGTGAGCAGTTTATACTCTGTCAGGAACGTAATGAATACCCGGTCGGGATACATTGAATTGAAAGGTAAAACGCCGTTTTATTCTTGCCTGTGGCAGCATCACTTTTATACTGAAAAACGCAGTTTATTCCGCTTGTTTTTTGGCACAAATATGACAAAAACTTAACAATTTAATATTTCGGTTGACAATTTGAAAAAATGCATATAATATAAATATAATTAAAATAAGGGAACTGTGTTTTTTAACCGGGACGAATGCCGTATGGAGATTATAACATCCGCTAATAACGACAAAATCAAATATGCCCGCAAGCTGACGGCGGATTCATCCCTGCGCAGAGAAAGCGGCAGGTTTGTCATTGAGGGCGCGCGCCTTTGCGCGGACGCGGCATCCTGCGGCGTTATCATCGAAAGAGCGTTTGTCACCGGCAGAGCGTTTGAAACATACAAATCCTATGTTGATGCCGTCACGGCGGTCTGCGGCGAGGTTTATGAGATAGATGAGGCTGTCGCGGCAAAGCTTTCCGACACAGGCAATCCGCAGGGCGTTTTCTGCGTATGTGTCAAAAAGGACGGCGCGTCGGTTCCGCTTGACCCTCTGGGCAAATATCTCGCTCTCGAAAATGTGCAGGATCCGTCAAACGCCGGCGCAATCTGCCGCACGGCCGAGGCGCTCGGCTTAAGCGGACTTGTTGTGTGCGGAGGGTGCGACATATACAGCCCCAAAGTTTTAAGAAGCGCCATGGGTTCATCCCTGAGGCTCGATATAATCGAAGAGCCGGATATCGTTTCGTTTATTGCCCGCGCCAAAGAGGCCGGCATGCTCACTCTTGCCGCCGTGCCCGACAGCGCGGCAGAGGATATACGCAACATCTCCTTTGACGGCGGATGCGTCTGCTGTATCGGCAACGAAGGAAACGGGCTCACCGAAAGCGCGAAGCAGGCCTGCGACAGGGCCGTGACCGTGCCGATGAAAGGCAAGGCGGAATCTCTCAACGCGGCGGCGGCCGCAGCCATAACGGCATGGGAGCTTGTAAGATGAATGAACAGAAATACTGGATATGGTTATCCGCGGCAATAGGGCAGGGAGCGAGGACGGATGAAATTCTCGCCGCCTATCCCGATCCCGCTGTGATATATGAGGACGACAGGCGCAGGAGACTCCTTTCCGGGGTCTTCACAAAAGCGAAGCTCGACAAGCTTGAGAGCGTAAAACTCTCCGATGCCGAAAACGCGCTTGAGGTCTGCCGCAGAAACGGCTGGAAGGTCTATACGCCCGTTGACGACGGTTATCCCTCTCAGCTGAAAAAACTTGTCAATATGCCTCTTGTGCTTTTTGTAAACGGCGATATATCCTGCCTTGAAGGGCGGCTCGTCGTGGGAATAGTCGGCACAAGAAACCCCACATACGAAAGCACTAAAATCGCAAGGAAGCTCGCGGGCGATATGGCTCAGAGCGGTGTCACCGTAGTCAGCGGCGGCGCGCTCGGCATTGACTCCGCCGCGCATGAGGGCGCGATGGCTTCCGGAGGGCAGACGGTCTGTGTGCTCGGCTGCGGCCTCGGAGCGAATTACCTGAACACAAACGAGGTGCTGCGCCGCGAGATAGCCGGAAACGGCGCGGTGATAACTGAGTATCCTCCGCTTCAGGGCGCGTCAAGGAGCACATTCCCGATAAGAAACAGAATTATCTCGGGAGTCAGTCACGGAGTGCTTGTGGTTGAGGCGGGCGAAAAAAGCGGCTCGCTCATAACGGCAAGCTGTGCCGCGGAGCAGGGCAAAGATGTTTTTGCCGTGCCCGGCAGCATTCTCAGCACTGCCTACACCGGCGCGAACAAGCTCATAAGAGACGGCGCGGGCGCCGTAACGTGCGCCGAGGATATAATCCGTCCGCTTTCGTCCGTTTACAATTTCTCTCCCGCGCAGGTTTCCCACGAAATAAAGGAGAAACCCCGGAGCGTTCCCTCCTCGCTTAAAGGCGACGCTCTCACAGTTTATAAGGCGCTCGGCAAAGAGCCCCTTCACCCCGATGAGATATGCGCCGTGTGCGGTCTCACCCCGCCAAAGGTGATAACCGCCCTCATGGAGCTCGAGCTTTCGGGCTATGCGGAGCAGACAGAAGGAAAAAATTATATTTTAGTATAAACAGGAGAAAACAAAAAATGTCAAATCTGATTATAGTTGAGTCTCCGGCAAAAGCGAAAACAATCAAGAAGTATCTCGGCCCAGGCTACGAGGTTGTGGCGTCAAAAGGCCACGTGAGAGACCTTCCGGATAAAAAGCTCAATGTTGACGTGAGAAACAACTACGCCCCCAAATATGAGATTATCCCCGAAAAGGAGAAGCTTGTTGAGGAGCTCAAAAAGAAAGCGAAAAACAGTGACAAAGTATTTCTCGCGACCGACCCCGACCGCGAGGGAGAGGGTATATCCTGGCACCTTGCCGAGGTGCTCGGAGTGAGCCTTAAAGAGAAGAACAGAGTCACCTTCAACGAGATTACAAAGTCCGGCGTAAAAGAGGGTATGGCAAATCCGCGCAAGGTTGATATGGACCTTGTTAACGCGCAGCAGGCGAGAAGAATTCTCGACCGTCTCGTGGGTTACACTCTCAGCCCCTTCGTTTCTCAGAAGATAAGACCGCGCCTTTCGGCCGGCAGAGTGCAGAGCGTCGCGGTGCGCCTTATCGTTGACAGGGAAGAGGAGATAAACAGGTTTGTCCCCGAGGAGTACTGGTCAATCGAGGCGAAGCTTGTGACCGAAGGCCGCAGGATTCTCAAGGCCGCGCTCGAGAGCGACGAAAACGGCAAGGTCAAAATCGCCGACGAAAAGGGCGCCAATGTCTACCTTGCCCGTCTTGAGGGCTCGGATTTCAAAGTGCAGTCCGTAAAGAAGGGCAGCAAGACAAAGAAAGCCGCTCCGCCCTTCACAACCTCCACCCTTCAGCAGGAGGCTTCAAAGAAGCTCGGCTTCCAGGCCTCGCGCACAATGCGCGCCGCGCAGGAGCTTTATGAAGGCGTTGAGGTCAGCGGTCACGGCAGTATAGGTCTTATCACCTACATGAGAACGGACTCTCTCCGTATTTCGGAGGAGGCAAGAGCCGCCGGCACCGAATTCATCAGAAACAACTACGGCGCGGAATATGTGCCCGAGAAGCAGAATTATTATAAATCCGGCTCAAACGCGCAGGACGGCCACGAGGCAATCAGACCTTCAACCCCGTCCATTACACCCGAGTCTGTCAAGGGCGACCTTACCCCCGACCAGCTCAAGATATACACCCTCATCTGGAGGCGCTTTATCGCCTGCCTTATGGCGCCCTGTATCCAGAGCACCACTAAGGTTGAGGTTATCTCCTCTAAGGACGGCGAGCCCGGCAAATTCTGCGTGCTCACATCCACGGGATATTCAATCAAGTTTGACGGCTTCACCAAGGTTTACGACATCCCCGAGGATGAAGTGAATAAAAACGTGCTCCCCGAGGTTAAAAACGGCGAGGAACTCAAGGCGAAAGAGATTATCCCCAATCAGCATTTCACTCAGCCCCCGGCGAGATACACCGAGGCGACTCTCATAAAAGAACTTGAGGAAAACGGCGTGGGCAGGCCTTCAACTTACGCTTCCATCATTTCCACAATCACGGGCAAGGCCTATGTTGAAAGAAAGCAGAAGCAGCTTGTGCCCACAGAGCTCGGCATAGCCGTTACCAACCTTCTCAGAGAGAGATTCCCCAAGATAGTCAACACCAAGTTCACCGCTCAGATGGAGAGCGACCTTGATAAGGTCGGCAGCGGCGAAACGGACTACATAAAAATGCTCGATGAGTTCTACCCCGAGCTCAAACAGCTTGTCGACAAGGCAAGAGAGGATATGCGCGGTGAGAGAATCCAGCTTGAGGAAGACAAGACCGACGTTATCTGCCCCAACTGCGGCAGAAACATGGTTGTCAAAAACGGCAGATACGGCCGCTTCCTCGGCTGCAGCGGATACCCCGAGTGCAAGACCATTCTTTCAATCGTAGCGGGCAAGGGCCTGTGCCCCGAGTGCGGCGGCGACCTTGTTGAGAAAAGGACCAAGAAAGGCACATCCTTCTACGGCTGCGCCAATTACCCCAAGTGCAACTTCGCTTCGTGGGATCCCCCGACAGGCGACCTCTGCCCCAAGTGCGGCAAGGCGATGTTTGCCAAGAGAGGTCAGAAGGCGTACTGCGGCAATAAGGACTGTGAAAACGCCAAGAAAACCCGCGGTAAAACAAAATGACCGGTAAAGTTAAAATAATCGGCGGCGGTTTTGCCGGCTGTGAAGCGGCGTGGCAGCTTGCCGAAAGAGGAATTGAAACGGAACTTTACGAAATGAAGCCCGTGAAATTCTCACCCGCTCATTCGTCCGAAGGGCTGTGCGAGCTTGTGTGCTCAAATTCCTTCAAGGCGATGCGCATATCATCCGCGGCAGGTATGATGAAGGAAGAGATGCGTATGCTCTCATCCCTCTGCCTTAAGTGCGCGGACGAATGCTCCGTGCCTGCGGGCGGCGCCCTCGCTGTGGACAGGGAAAAATACTCCGCCCTTATTACCGGAAAGATACTTTCCCATAAAAACATCACCGTAATAAGAGAAGAGGTCAGAGAGATTCCCGAAGGCAATGTGATTGTCGCCGCGGGCCCTCTCGCGAGCGAGGCGCTCAGCGAAAGTATAAAACAGATTTGCGGAGGAAGTCTCAGCTTCTTTGACGCCGCGGCCCCCATCGTGACAGCCGAAAGCATTGATATGAGCAGGGCTTTCACGCAGTCAAGGTATGACAGGGGCGAGCCGGACGATTATATCAACTGCCCGCTGAGCAAAGAGGAATACGAGGCGTTCTATGACGCTCTTATTAACGCGCAGAGCGCCGAGGTCCATTCCTTTGATAAGCGCAAAGACGTTTATGAGGGCTGTATGCCCGTAGAGGTTATGGCCTCCAGAGGAAAGGACACCATAAGATACGGCCCCATGAAGCCGGCAGGTCTCACGGACCCGTCAACGGGCAGAAGACCATACGCCAATCTTCAGCTGCGCAAGGAAAACCGCGAGGGCACCATGTATAACCTCGTCGGCTTCCAGACGAATCTTAAATTCGCCGAGCAGAAGCGGGTGTTTTCAATGATACCCGCGCTAAGGGAAGCGGAGTTTGTGCGTTACGGCGTTATGCACAGAAACACGTTTATTAATTCACCGGGAATTCTGAACCCCGATTTCTCGGTTATCAAAAGGCCGTCCCTGTTTTTCGCGGGGCAGATAACGGGCGTTGAGGGCTATATGGAAAGCGCCGCGTCCGGCATTCTTGCCGGCATCAATATGGCAAGAAGAATTGAGGGGCTCGATATGTTTGTTCCGCCCGAAACCACCATCACGGGCGCTCTTGCGAGATATGTGGCGGATACATCGGTTAAAAACTTTCAGCCGATGGGCGCCGCTTTCGGCCTTTTGCCGCCGCTCGGCACAAGGATAAGGGACAAACAGCAGAGATACGAAAAAACAGCCCTGAGAGGGCTTGAGGATTTAAAAACACAATTGTCTGATGATTATTTCTTCATTAAATAAATGCGGAGGTGTAACGGATGATCATCAAAAGACTGTTGGAACTTATTTGCGATGAACTCGGCATTGAGGAGTCGGACATCAACAAGGGTACTCTCCTTGAAACTTTCATAAGCGACGAGTACGAAATGCAGCAGCTTATGGAGCTTATCGAAGAGGAGTTTGAGGTCACTGTGGACTTTGAGCCCGCGGATGACTGGAGCATTGAGGACCTTGCGGACAGAATCGCCTCTCTCTGATGCAAAGCTGAAACTCAGAAGGAAGAAGAAAAAATGAATGAAAATCTCGAGGCCCTGCAGGAAAAACTGGGCTACAGATTCAAAAATGAAAATTTGCTTGTAACTGCGCTCACGCACTCGTCCTACGCTAACGAGAAGGGCACTGTCTGCAACGAGAGGCTTGAATTTCTCGGCGACGCGGTGCTCGGCTTTGTGTCCGCGAACTACCTTTACAACAACTACGATTTCCCCGAAGGTGAGCTCACAAAGCACAGAGCGGCAAGAGTGTGCGAAAAAGCACTCTGCGTTTTCGCGACCGAGCTCGACCTCGGCTCGTGCCTCTTTCTCGGCAAAGGCGAGGAGAGAATGGGCGGGCGCAGCAAGCCCTCTATGCTTGCGGATGCCTTTGAGGCTGTGCTTGCCGCGGTTTTCCTTGACGGCGGGCTTGAGGAGGCGTCAAAGATAGCTCTGCGCTATGTGGCGCGTCACGATTTTCTTGATGACAGCAAGGATTATAAGACCATCCTTCAGGAAGTGGTGCAGAGAAACCGTGAGGAGAGCGTTGAATATGTGCTCACGGATGAATCCGGCCCTGCTCACGACAGGAGCTTTACCGTTGAGGTGCACCTTAACAGCAATGTCATAGGCAGAGGCGAGGGCAAGAGCAAAAAGACCGCCGAGCAGAAGGCGGCGAAAGAGGCGCTCGCTCTGATGGGAATAAACTGATGAAGCACGTTAATGTTGCGCTCTTTGTGGTGCACAAGGGCTGCCCTCATAAATGCACATTCTGCGACCAGAGGAGCATAACGGGTTTTGCCCGCGAGCTTACTCCCCGGGATGTTGAAGAAGCCGCGCGCACTGCTCTTAATTCGCTTGACGGCGAAACGGCGGCAGGCGGTGAAATAGCTTTTTTCGGCGGCAGTTTCACAATGGTCAGGCGGGAGTATATGCTCTCGCTTCTTGAGAGCGCTTATCCTTTTGTCAGGGACGGGCTTTTCAAGGGAATAAGAATTTCCACAAGACCCGACGGAATAGATGACGAAATCTGCGGTATTCTCAAAAGGTACGGCGTCACCGCCGTGGAGCTCGGAGCGCAGAGCCTCAATAACCGTGTGCTCCTTATGAATGAGCGCGGTCATACCGCGGAGCAGGTTGTAAGCGCCTTCAATATGCTGAAGGGATACGGCTTTGAAACAGGGCTTCAGATGATGACGGGGCTTTACGGCTCTGATGATGAAGACAGCATCGAAACTGCGCAGAAGATTATCGCATTAAAGCCCGACACCGTGAGGATATATCCGACGGTCGTGCTTGAGAACACAAAGCTTAACGCCCTTATGAAAGAGGGCAAATACAGCCCCCTGGGGGTCGAAGAGGCGGTTGACCTTTGCGCGAAGCTCATTCCGATGTTTGAGAATGAGGGCATAACGGTCATAAGAGTCGGCCTTCACTCGGGCGGAGATGTTGAAGAGGAATTCACCGGCGGCGCTTATCACCCCGCGCTCAGGGAACTGTGCGAGGGCAGGATTTACAGAAACACCGCTTATGAAATTCTCAAGGACCTGCCGCAGGGCGAATACACCCTGTGTGTAGGCGCAGGTATGGCATCGAGAATGGCGGGGCACAAAAAGTGCAACACCGCGTTTTTTGAGGAAAAGGGATACAGAATAAAAATAATTCAGGATAATTCTTTGAATAAATACGAGGTCAAGGTCAGGTAATAAGATGATACTTAAATCAATTGAACTGCAGGGTTTCAAGTCCTTCCCGGACAAAACCGTGCTGGAGCTCGGAAAGGGTATTACGGGTGTCGTAGGCCCCAACGGCTCGGGAAAAAGCAATATATCGGACGCCGTGCGGTGGGTGCTCGGTGAGCAGTCAACCAAGGCTCTCAGAGGCTCGCGCATGGAGGATGTTATCTTCGGCGGCACGGGCAGAAGAAAGGCCCTTGGATATGCCGAGGTTACGCTCCGTCTTGATAATTCCGACAGCAGCCTTCCTACAGACAGCAAGGATGTTGCCGTCACCAGGCGCTATTACCGCTCGGGTGAAAGTGAATATAAAATAAACGGGGAGACCGTGAGGCTGCGCGATGTTCACGAGATGTTTATGGACACGGGTCTCGGCAGAGACGGCTATTCAATGGTCAGCCAGGGCAAAATCGCGGATCTCGTGTCGGCAAAATCCTCTCAGCGCAGAGATATGCTTGAAGAGGCGGCCGGCATCTCCCATTACAGATACAGAAGGGCGGACGCAAACCGCCGTCTCGCGCAGGCGGAAGAAAACCTTGTGCGCCTTCGCGATATCCTCGCGGAGCTTGAGAGCAGAATAGGCCCCCTTAAAACACAGAGCGAAAAGGCAATCAAATTCCTGGCTCTTTCCGAGGAAAAACGCACCCTTGAAATCGGCCTGTGGCTTCACACAATCGAAAAATCGAGGGACGGCCTCAAAGAGCAGGAAACAAAGCTTTCAATCGCCACGGCGCAGTATGAGGGCGTTGAAGGCGAGCTCGAAAAGATTGAGGAGCAGATTGAGGCGGCCATTGAGCAGAGCCACGAAATCACCGCTCAGGTCGAGAGCCTGACAAGGTCCATCTCCGAATCCGAGGAGCAGGCCGCGGTTATGGACGGTAAAGCCGCCGTTGAAAAGAATACAATTGAGCATAACCTTGCCACAATCGAAAGGCTTGAGGCCGATATGGGCAACGAGGAGAAAAGCGTTGCCGAGGCGGAGGAGCAGGCAAAGAAAGCTCAGGAAGATATAGACTCCAAAGAAAACGAGATTTCAAACACAAAGGCAAAGCTTGAGCAGGAGCTCGTAAACCTCAACTCCCTTCTCACTCAGAACGGCGAAAACGGCGAAAAGGTGAGACAGGTTAACGAAAAGCTTACCGGCTCCGCCATGAAGCTCAGCTCACTCAAGGTTGAGCAGTCCTCGCTTGACGCGTCGGTGCAGGAGCTCACAAAGAGGACCGAAACAATTGACGGCGTGCTTACCGAGAGAGCGGATATGCTCTCATCGCTCGAAAAAGCAAAGAAGGACGCGAGAGCGGTCATCGATAAGCTTGAGGAAGAGAAGCAGGAAAACGAAAACGCCCTCGAGGGTCACCGCCTTATAATTGAAACCAGGCAGGGCAAGGCGGATAAACTTCAGAGCGAGCTCGAGGAGCTTAACCTCGACATATACCAGAAGAACGCGAGAATCAGGATGCTCGACGACCTTGAGAGAAATCTCGACGGCTACGCGGGCTCCGTGCAGAAGGTTATCAAGGAGTCAAAGAGGGGTGCTCTCAGAGGAATTCACGGCACTCTCTCACAGCTTATCAGCACAGATGTTGAGTATTCAACCGCCATCGAAATCGCGCTCGGCGCGGCGATACAGAATATCGTGACGGATGACGAAAACTCCGCGAAACGCGCAATCGCTTTTCTTAAAGACAACAGAGCGGGCAGAGCCACTTTCCTGCCCCTTACATCCATAAAGGCAAAGGAATTCACCGAAAAGGGCCTTGATAACTGCGACGGCTATATCGACCTCGCCTCAAACCTTGTCAAGTGCGACAAAAAGTATGAGGAAATCGTCGATTCGCTTCTCGGCAGGACAGCTGTTGTTGAAAACATTGACGACGCCGTTTCAATGGCCAAGAAGTATTCATACCGCTTCAAGATAGTCACTCTTGACGGCCAGGTGATGAACGCGGGCGGCTCAATGACGGGCGGCTCAAAGGGCAGCGGTACGGGCTTCCTGAGCAGGGTTAACGAGATTGAATCCCTTAAGGAAAAGGTGAAATCTCTCGAAAAAGACCTTGAGGAGAAGCAGAAGAAATATGACGCCGTCGCCGGTGAAATCAACGCCGCGAGAGCCGAACTTGACGCGGGCGAAGCGGAAAACATCAAGATTGATGAAGCGATAATCAGGGCGGAGAGCGAATATCAGCTTGCCGCCAACAGATATGATACCGCCGCCGAGCATGCGCGCGAGCTTAAGGCGGAAAAAGAGAGAGCCGGCGGAAGAATAAAAGAGGCGCAGGGGCGCATCAAAGAGATTGACGGCGAGATTGCCGTGATTGAAAAGGACAACGACTCTCTTAACAAAGAGCTCGAAAGCCTTGACCGCGAGAGGGAGAAGATTGACGACCTTCGCGCGAAATCGGGCGAAATCCAGAATAAACTCAATATAGAGATGGTTTCACTCACCAAGGAGATTGAGGCAGGCAGAGAGATAATCGAGGCCGCCATGCTCAGGAAGCAGGCGCTCGCCTCAAGGACCAGCGACCTCGGCGATGAGATTGAGAGCATCAAGGCGTCAATTGAGGACACCAAAAACAGAATTGCCGAGTTTGAGGCCGAGGCGCAAAGGCTCAGAGAAAGCGCCAAGGATGCCGAGGCGAAGATAGCCGCTCTTATCGGACAGAGGAACGAAAGCGAGGGTCTTAATTCAAATCTCCGCACTCTCGAAAAAGAGAAGAACGCCGAGAAGGAAAAACTCAGCGGCGAGCTCGCGAGGCTTGAGGAGAAAAAGGAAACCCTTGAGGCAAACCTCGAAAACACGCAGAACAAGCTTTATGAGGAGTATCAGCTGTCTTACCGCGAGGCGAAAGAGATAGGCGAGATACCCGAGGACATAGGCAAAGCAAACCGCGCCCTGCAGGAAATCAGGGGCAAGATAAGAGCCCTCGGCCAGGTCAATGTAGGCGCGGTTGAGGAGTACAAGGAAGTAAGCGAAAGGTACGAATACCTGAGCGGTCAGCTTTCCGATGTTGAAACTTCAAAGAAAGAGCTCGAAAAACTCATCGATGAGCTCACGGGCAAGATGAGCGAAAAATTCAGAGAGCAGTTCAGGCGCATCAATATCGCTTTCGGCGAAACGTTCAAGGATTTGTTTGACGGCGGCAGAGCGGAGCTCTCGCTTGACGACAACCAGGATGTGCTCGAGTGCAATATCAGCATCAAGGTTCAGCCCCCCGGCAAAAACGTGCAGAATATCGACCTGCTCTCGGGCGGCGAAAAGGGCCTTGCCGCAATCGCGCTGCTCTTCGCAATTCTCAAAGTCAACCCCGCGCCCTTCTGCATATTCGACGAGGTTGAGGCGGCGCTTGACGACGTGAACGTTTCGCGCTACGCTTCCTATGTAAGAAGCATGACGGGCGACACGCAGTTCATCCTCATCACGCACAGGCGCGGCACAATGGATGAGGCGGATGTTCTTTACGGCGTTACGATGCAGGAGGAGGGCGTCTCCAAGATGCTCGAGCTCAAGAGCTCCGAAATGGCAAATAAATTAGGTCTTGAAAACTAACGGATATATGAAAGGAACAGGATTATGGACATTTTGACAGCAAAAAAAGAAGTTATCGCGGCAGGCGAAAGACTTGTTGAGGCGGGTCTTATCGCAAGAACATGGGGCAACGTGAGCTGCCGTGTTGATGACAAAACATTCGTCATCACACCGAGCGGCAAGCCCTATATCGGCCTTCAGCCCGAAGACATAGTGGAGGTTGCCATTGAGAATCTCGCGTGGAGCGGCGACGTTAAGCCCTCGAGTGAAAAGGGCATTCACGCGGAAGTTTACAAGAAGTACAGCGACGCGAATTTCGTTATCCACACCCATCAGAAAATCGCCTCTGCCGTAAGCGTGCTCAAGAGCGGAATCAATACCCTCGGCGGCGAATACAAAGAAATAATCGGCGACAATATCCTGCTCGCGGGCTACGGCCTGCCCGGCACCAAAAAGCTCAGGAAGGGCGTTACTGCCGCTCTCTTCAGCAGCCCCTCAAAGGCTACAGTTATGGCGCATCACGGCGCTCTCTGCTTCGGCAGGGACGCTGAGGAAGCTTTCGTTGTCGCAGACACTCTCGAGAAGGCCTGCGCCGAATATATCCTTGATGCCGCTAAGGCGAAAATCGGCAAGGCGGCAGGCTCGCTTGACGAATTCTGCTCTCAGATAGTCAACAAGATTGTCGGCACCGACAGAAACATCGACCTTGACAAGTCAATGGTTTATAACAGCTCCTGCGACAGAAGCAGCGGCAAAATCATCCTCACAAACTGCGCGGACGGCGCTAGCATATCAATGGATATGGCCACCGGCGCTGCGGACGCTCAGGTTTCCGATACAGCCGAGGCGCACAGGTCAATTTACCTGGCCGCCCCCGCTATGAATTACATCATCCACAACACCGATAAAGAGACCGTAGGCGTTTCCGTAATCGGCAAAACGATGAAGCCTCTGCTTGACGACTTCAGCCAGATTTGCGGCACCAAGGTTAAGGTAGCCAAAACTCCCGCCGCCTGCGGCAAGAAGATAAAGGGCAGGAACGCGGTTATTCTCAAGGATAAGGGCGCTCTCTGCTGCGGCGCGAACGAAGGCGATGCCGAGGCCGTTAATATGATTATGAGCAAGGCATCCCTCGCGCAGCTCACCACAAACGTGCTTGAGGCGGCAAAGCCCATCAATCCGCTTGAGGCGTTCCTTATGAGGTTCATTTACCTCAAGAAATACTCAAAGCAGGCAGAGAAATAAAAACTTTCAAGCCCGGATTCCGTTGGGTCCGGGCATTTTTTGAAGGAGAAATCAATAATGACCGAATTTCTTGCTGTGACTGACCTTCATTACTGCCTCAGGGATGTGCCGGATGCCGAGAGGAGAAACATCCTCTCCGCCGGAAAGCTTGAGAATATCACCGGCTCTCATTCAAAGGGCTGCGATTTCATCATTGACCTCGGCGACACGGCTGATTGTCAGCCGGACTGCGGCGACCAGAGGGAGCTTGCGAAAGAGGTTTACGGCATAATGGAAAAAACGGGTCTGCCCGTTTACTGCGCCATAGGCAATCACGATACCTCTCTGCCCAAAGCGGAGCTTACGGAGATTCTTCATATGCCGGGCAGATACTTTGAGTTTGAAACGGCGGATTTCAATTGCGTTGTGCTCGACGCAAATATGAATTCGCCAGAGACTCCCTGCCCCTCAGAGGAAATCGAATGGGGCAACACATGGTTTGACCCGGAGCAGCTTGCTTTTCTGAAGGATGCCCTCGCGCGTGCGGAAAAGCCCGTGCTCGTTTTCTGCCATGAGCTCTTTATGCTTGAGTATTATGAGCAGGATAATCCCCATGTTATCAGAAACAGGGATGAGGCTATCAGAATTTTTGAAGAGAGCGGCAAGGTGAAAGCCGTTTTCTCGGGGCACTATCACCCCGGCGACTGTGTTTTGCATAACGGCATTTATTATCTCGCGTTTACCGCCCTCGTGCTTCACGGGTATGAGAGCTTCGCGATAGTAAAAGCGGACAGAAGCAGAATAGAAATCGAAGGTCACGGCCTTCAGAAATCATATACGCTTGAACTGAATTAAGATGACAGACAGAGAAGTTACGCTTGTTTTCCCCGGCAAAACCCGCATAACCGCTACCTTTACGGAAGGCGAAAACCTGCTTGAGGTCCTCAGACGCTCGGGTGTAACAATCGCGTCCGACTGCGGAGGAGCGGGCAGATGCGGAAAATGCCGCGTGACGAGAATAAGAAACGGCGTGAGCGAAGAAATGCTCGCCTGCAAATGCATTCCTCAGGCAGGGGATGAATACCTCGTAAAAAAAGAAGAATCGTTTGTTTCCCCCGGCGAAACCGGTGAAAAAACGGGCTTTGCTTCTTACTGCCTCGCGCTTGATATAGGCACCACAACCGTCGCTGTTTCTCTTATTTCACAGAGCGGCGAAAGGGTGGGGGAGAGGCGCTTCAATAACCCTCAGCGCGCATACGGCGCGGATGTAATCAGCCGCCTCGCCGCTTTTTCAAACGGCAAAGGCGAAGAAATGCGCGAAGTGCTTTGCAAAACCGTCGCGCGCGAAACCGCTTCTCTTCTTGATGAATGCGGAGTTTCTCCCGGGAAAATCACCTCGGCCTCCGCCGCGGGCAACACCGTTATGACGCATATTCTGCTCGGGCTTGACTGCTCGGGACTCGGCGTTTATCCTTTCACTCCCGCTTCGCTTGACAGCGTAACCCTTCCCTTTAACGAGCTTTTTCCCGGCAGCGAAATCGCCGCGGAAACCTATGTTTTCCCCTGTTTATCCGCTTTCGCGGGCGGGGATATTGTTGCCGGTATTTATGCCTGCGAAATGGATGAGAGCGAAAAAACGAATATGCTTATAGACCTCGGCACAAACGGTGAAATCGCCGCGGGAAACCGTGAAGGTATTATCGTCACTTCCGCAAGCGCGGGCCCCGCGTTTGAGGGCGGCTCGCTCTCCTGCGGCACGGGCAGTGTGCCGGGCGCGATAGACAGCGTTTCGGTTTACGGCGGCAAGGCAAGCGTCACAACAATCGGCGGCAAAGAGCCTGCCGGCATCTGCGGCAGCGGAGTTGTTGACACCGCTGCATCGCTCGTCAGGGCGGGCATTGCCGGCAGAAACGGACTTCTCGGCGAAGAATACCGTGAGAAGGGCTTCCCTCTCGCGGAAGGAATATATTTCACGCAGGATGATATGAGACAGGTCCAGAGCGCCAAATCCGCAATCAAAACCGCAATCACATTGCTTCTCAGACGCACCGGGGGCGAAATTTACGGCGTTTACCTCGCCGGAGGCTTCGGCAAAGGCATAAACCCCGCAAACGCCGCGCGGCTGGGCCTTGTGCCGGAATGCGATCTGTCACGGATTGTTTCCGCGGGCAACACCTCTCTTAAAGGCGCGGAAAAGATCCTTGCGGAAAACGGCAGAGAGCGTGTTGAGGCAATAAAAAACATCGCCGTCCGGCTTGATTTGCCGGAAGACGATGAATTCAATAATCTTTTTGTTGAGAATCTTGATTTCTGATTCTCAGTGTTTTTCCACAAGGTCCTTGAAATGGTTGCCCTTGTGCTCGAAATCCTTATATACGTTATAGCTCGAAGCTGCCGGAGACATCAGGCAGCTTTTTCCTTTTTCGGTCAGCGCGAAGGCCTTGTCAACCGCGCTCTCCATATCCTCAGCGAGAATCAGATTCTTTTTGCATCCTCTGTTGGCGAGGTTTGAGCAGATTATTCTGCCCGTGTCCGGAAGACCGATAAGGTTTTTGATTTTACTGCGCATGAGGTAATTTTCAAACTCCGCGTAGTCAATGCCTATGCTCATGCCGCCGAATATGAGGGTATCGAGGTTGTCAATCGCCTCAATGCCCGCCATTGTCGCCTGCGGAATGGTCGCGGTCGAATCGTCGTAAAACTCGATATCATTCTTTATGCCGACATATTCAAGGCGGTGAGCAACGCCCTTGAATTCTATAATCGCGTTTGCTATGTTGTTTTCGCTCACGCCCAGCAGCCTTGCCGCGGCGGCGGCCATAAACGCGTTTTTGAGGCTGTGGTCGCCGATGAGATTTCTGTTTTGCTCATAGGCAGTGTAAACGCTTTCATATCCCGAAATGTCGGACGAAACCTTGATGACCGTTGACGGGATGTTTGAAAAATCGCAGTAAACATCATAGCTTTTGTCCGCGCTGCAGATGAAATAATCCCTGCTCGCCTGGTGGCGCACTATGTTGAGCTTGCTCGCGACATATCCGTTGTAGCCGCTGTGATGCTCGAGGTGCTCGGGGAAAATGTTCGTTAGCACCGCTATGTGCGGCGAGGCGGTGGTGAATTCAAGCTGATGCGAGGACATCTCTATGATTGCTATTTCGGGCTCGCCGTCCTCAAGGGTGTCAAGCACGGGCAGGCCGATGTTGCCTATGAGGCAGGCGCTTTTGCCCTCTTTTTTGAGCATATCATAAAGCAGAGAGGATACTATCGTTTTGCCCTTTGTGCCGGTTATGCCTACGCAAAGACAGTCCGAAAAGTGCAGGAAAAGGTCCGTCTGGCAGGTGATGGTCACATTTTCGGGCACAATAAAATCGTTGAATGAAACGCCCGGAGTCTTTATGACAACATCATATTTCCTCATGCACTCGAGATAGTTTTTGCCGCTGTAGGTCCTCACATAGGGGTCGGCAATCTCAATCTCTCTTATGTCGCTGATGCCGAGCATTTTTTCGGGCAGATGGCGGCGGATAATATCATAAGTTGAGCGCCCCTCTCTGCCGAAGCCGAGGATGAGCACCGAATGGTTTTCTATGAAACTGATAAACTGTTCAAACATATTATCCCCTTCTTCCCCTTATAACCAATTAATGCCGGAGGGGCTGACCCTTCCGGCATTAGCGCATAAATATCAGAATCCGAAATATTTGCCGAGGAATTCATTAACCGCAGCCCAGATGGGGTTCCAGACAGGAGCAACCATTGTCAAAAGCTGTGAAAGATAGTCAACATTGATATCTCTGACATCAAATTTGATAATCCACTGGAAAAGGCCAACGATAAGATCCTCAAGACCCTGAGTGTTTATCTCGAGACCGAGATCGGTAAGAAAATCACCCATGAAACGAACCTCCTTATTACTTGCCTTATCGGCTGAATTTCAAGCGTATTATATAACCATTGCCTTTTTTTGTCAAGTTGACAAATGTAAATTTTCTTTTACCGTAAATTCAAACAATATAATCGCGGTACTTTTCTATGATGCCCGCGTCCGCGGTAACGTCAAGCGAAACGCCCTTTTCGGAGTAGGTTTCGCTGTGCACCGCGCCGTCTTTTCTGAGCACCGCGGCGGCCGAGCCGTCCGAGTAGGGGATGAGCATCTGCACTCTCATTCTTGTCGGGGGCAGCGCCTTCGCGACAGCGGCGAGCAGGTCATCAAGCCCCTCTCCGGTGAGCGCGGATATCTTGACAAAATCTCTCCCCTTAGGCACACAGTCCGTTTCGCAGTCCGGCCTGTCGCATTTATTGAGCGCGGTTATGACGGGGGTGCCCGTGCACCCGAGCTCATCAAGAAGTTTGTCCGTCACCTCAAGGTGCTCGGTAAACTCCGGGTCGGAGTAATCGCACACCACGATAATCGCCTTTGCACAGGCGGCCTCCTCAAGAGTCGACTTGAATGCCTCCACAAGGTCATGCGGCAGGCGGCGGATGAAACCGACCGTGTCAACGAGCAGCACATTCCTGCCGTCGGGCAGGGTGAGCGCCCTCGATGTAGGGTCAAGTGTCGCGAAAAGCTTGTCCTGCGCGAGCACGCCCGCTTCAGTCAGAGTGTTGAGCAGAGTTGATTTGCCCGCGTTTGTGTAGCCGACTATCGCAACGGTCTCAACCCTGTCCTTTTCACGCCTTGCTCTCGCAAAATTGCGGCGCTTTTCAAGCTCGTCAAGCTGGTTTTCAAGCGAGCTTATCCTGCGCCTTATGTGACGCCTGTCCGATTCGAGTTTTGTTTCGCCGGGGCCCCTTGTGCCGATACCGCCGCCGAGCCTTGAGAGCTTTTTGCCCTGACCCGTAAGGCGCGGCAGAGTGTACTTTAGCTGAGCGAGCTCAACCTGCAGTTTGCCCTCGTTTGTAACCGCCCTGGCGGCAAAAATGTCAAGGATGAGCGTTGTCCTGTCCACGACTCTCGTGTTCACCGCGTTTTCAATGTTTCTCAGCTGAGCGGGGGAGAGTTCGTTATCAACAATCACAAGGTCGATTTCGTTATTCTCGCAGTATTCCGCGAGTTCCTCAAGCCGCCCGCTGCCGAGAAATGTGGCGTTGTCGGGCTTATCGCGCCTCTGAGTTATGAAACCGATAACCTGCGCGCCCGCGGTGTCCGCGAGCTCCTCAAGCTCCGCAAGGGACGAGTCGCAGTCATATTCGCCCGTGTCAACGGCAACAAGCACCGCTCTTTCGGGGTCTGTTTTGTTTTCGTAAAATTCCATAGTTTCAATATTTCGGGGCTGTCAGATGACAGCCCCTTTGATTAATCAGTTTACTGTTATTGATTTGATTGCGAGAATGTCGCCCGTGCCTTCAAATTCAATGGTCACGCTGTCGCCTTTATTGAGGATAACAACCTTCTCATCCTTTGAAGCCGCGATGCTGTAATACTTCGCGCCGTTGTCAAGCTTGATGTAGTAGTAGCTCTCGCCGCCCTTGACGGCAGTCCTGATGTCGGAAATTTCGCCCTTCACGGTGTTGCCTTCGTTCGCGGGTTCTTTTTCGGGAGTGTCGGTTTCACCGGGCTTTTCGCTGTTTTCGTTATCGTTGTTGCTTATCTGCTGGGCAACCTCATCGGGGTCAATGTCAACCTCGATGCCGTTTTTGCTCAGCGCCTCAATGTAAGCGGCAAGGCACTTCGCGAGGTCCGTGCCGTTTGCGCCCATCTTGTTGTTATTGTACTGCTTAACATTTATGAGCGCGTACTGCTGAACGATGTTGCTGCCGCCCGAAACGTCTTTGAGCGAGAGGAAGTAGGTCGGTTCGCCGCCGATGTTGAGAAGCAGGGGGAAGGTGGCGCTGTAGCCAAGGTCCTTGACTCTGCCTTCCGCGGCAAGCTGAGCGGAATTCTCCGTACCGCCGGTAACCGAGTAGAACTTTGCTTCCTTTGTTCTCTGGTTAACAAGCGCGAAGCCCGTGATGGACTGGTCGGAGGTAACGGAGGTAATGCCCGTGTACATCCATACGTCGTCGTCTTTTGCAATGAAGTTATAGCCGGATGTTGTTTTGATAACTTCCTTCTGACCGAGCAGTGAGTTCCAGAAGCCGCGCGCGTACTTGCCGTAGTAGTTGTACTGCTCAACAAGCAGGTCGGCGGAATAAATTCTGTCAATCCACTGAAGGGAGGGCTCGTTTTTGAGCTCCTCAATTGTGTGATAGCTGTTTTCAAAATCGGCCGAATCCGCTTTCACCACAACAGCGCCGATAACGTCCGTGCCGCCGAAGAGGCCGATTGTCTTGTCAAGGCGCGCGCAGATCCAGTAGGGATTACCGCTGTCGTCTATCTCAAATGTAGGCTCCGCGAAGAGGTAGGTGGGGTATTCAAAACGGAGCTTTCTCTCGAGAAGCTTGTTGAAATGCTCATAGGGTGAATATTTGATTTTGCCGTTTGAGAGCTCAACGAATTCCGCGCTCTCATTGGCCATGTCTATGATAACATAGCCGGGGAAGCCCTCTTTTGTGTTATAGAGCCACTTGATGATGTTAGCGTACTGAAGCGGAGCGACTCTTACGGGAGTTTCCTTATAGTTTATCTGAGTGTTTTCGGGAGCAACGGTAAACTGCGAAACATAGCCCATTTCGCCGAGTGAGCCGAGAGCTCTTGAAGCAACCTGATAAGCGGACTCCGCATCAAGGCGGGGGATTGCGGAGAAGGATTCCGCGTCCTCTTCATTGAGGTCCTCGGAGAAACTTGTGTCCTTTTCCACGTCAATAATGCGGCTGTAGCTCTTTGCCCTGAAAAACTGTGAGGACACAATGTAGCCGATTGCGACGATAACCACGAGGATGGCGATGATTATGCCGGGCACAATGCCTCTCTGCTTGACATAGGGGGTGTATTCGGGCCTTGCCATCACCTTTGTGAGAATAGCGTTCCACACAACGTATGACGCCGCCACGATGCCTATGTAAAAATAAAGGTCATAGGATTTCGGGTTGAGCGGAGGCAGCATTATGTAAAACGCCGCAAACGCCGTGACAACAGTGAGAATAAGGCTGATTATCTTTTTGAGACCTGCCTTTTCGGGCGGGATAACAATCTCTTTCTGCCTTCCTTTTTCTTTCTTTGAGAAATCAACTTTGATAGGGTCCATAGACTCATCTCCTTGTGAAGAGAAACGGCGCGTAAAACCCGTGCCGCCTCGGATGAATTATATTATACTATATAAGCGCGGCTTTTACAAGAATTTTTTAAAGCGGATAAAATATCACCAAATTGCGCATTTTGCCCATTAACCCGATGTTGATTTTTTTTCTTCTTTAGTGTATAATCTAATGACACAAAATTTTCACGTGGAGGAAATTTATGAAAAGGCATAATTCAATTATCGCTTTGCTGCTGACCTTTGCAATGCTCATAGGTATGTTTACCATCGGCTTTGCGGAAGACGGCGCAATCGATGAAGGCACAACCGCGGCGGCCGCGGCTGAAGGCGAAACCTTTACCGGCGAAGGCAGCGACGGTACAGAGGGTGACGAAACAACCACAGCGCAGGCTGAAGAGGATACGCAAAACGAAGAGAATAACGACGGCAAGGCAGAATCGGGAAGCTCTCCTAAAAAGTTCAACTTTTTCAGCATGTTTATGAATGACGGCATACCCACTCTCACCTCAAAAACATTCATAAAGATTGTTGACACACTAAGAATGATTAAATACATCTTCACCGGCAGACTTCTTACCGGCGCGCCGAAGCACCTTGATGTGACCGTTGACGAGGATGTTATCGCCGTTTGCGAGGCCATATCGGGCCAGAGCGCGCTTGATGTTTACGCTCTGCTCACAAATATGCCCGATCTTTCGGATCCCGCGAGAGTAGCGGGCAAGGTATTTCAGCTTGACGTTACCGAATACAGGGAAAAGATGTATGAGGCGAGGGATAATTATTATTCCGAGGGCAACTCTGCGATGTCAAATATCTGCTGGCTCCTCGGAGCTTATATGAGCGGCATAGAGAGCGCGAATGTGCGCCTTGAGCCCAAAAATGATTTTTATCAGATAGCTCTTGACGTTACATACAGCGACGGCAGCGTTGAAGTTTTCTACCCCGAGATTTATATCAACCCCGAAACAGGCGAGTGCTTCGGCCCCGATGATAAGGGCATGATGAATATCGGCTTCAACTGCAACGCCTATGAGGCCGTAGTATACGCGCCGATGTACTGCTGGATGCGCAACTTCGGTTTCTGCGTCGAGTATGATATGCTCTGCTACGCTCTTCCCATTTACTGCTACAATACCCGCCGCTTCAAGTTTGAATATGACAACAGAGACTGGATGATTCAGATATGGAAGGGCAATTACCTCATCACCAACGGCGGCGAGGTAGGTATTTATAACCGTGAAAATGGCAAATTCGGCTCCTATTATGATGTGGTTAAGGACGAAGAGATGCTTCCCATGAGCCTTCAGATACGTCATGATGACGAGGTGCTTGTAAATATTCCCGAGCAGAATCACTGGTGGGTCAACGGCTTTAAACTCGGCCACCGCCTTTACAGCCCGCACACCCTTCAGATGTCATTCACCATCGAAATGCCCGATGAGGAGATGCTCAAAGCGTTTACCGCGGCGATAGATAAAAACGTTTATCACGATGTAACCTACACGGTTGACGGTCTTAAAGTGACCGCCGAGTGGGATTCTTAACCATTTCCGGCAAATAACAAACGGGAGGGATTGCCTTGATCGAGAGCATAACCGATTACCTGGTCAATATCTTTCAGGGCTCCGTGCCCAAAGAACTTATCATATTCATCATCTCAATGCTCCCCATCCTCGAGCTCAGAGGGGGCATGATAGCGGCCAAGATTCTCGGTGTGTCGCTCGGCAAAGCTTTTGTAATATGCTATCTCGGCAACATTGTTCCCATCCCGTTTATTCTGCTTTTCATCCGCAGGATTTTCCGCCTTCTCTCAAAAACGAAGGCCGGCGAAAAACTGGTGAAAAAGCTCGAAAGCAAGTCAAAGAAAAAAGAGGAGACCGTGCTCCGCTATAAACGCGTCGGTCTGCTCGCTCTTGTCGCGGTGCCCCTGCCGGGCACGGGAGGATGGACGGGAGCGCTCGTCGCGGCGCTTATGGACCTTCGCATGCGCTCATCCCTGCCGATAATCGCGCTGGGCGTGCTTATCGCGGACACTCTCATGGCGCTGATTTCCTACGGACTTCTCGGCATATTTATCAAATAAAAAAATTCCTTGACAAGAGGGATTAACTTTGATATAATCCCTCTTGCAAATGCGGATGTAGCTCATCTGGTA
>DBWO01000039.1:0-2709 GCA_002309055.1 Ruminococcaceae bacterium UBA1236 | reverse complement strand
CCCGTTTGACGGGTGGATGTTTATTGCGCTTATTTAAAGATTTGTGTGAGTCAATAATCAAAGGGATAATCGCCGAAATCGTCGGAGCCGAAGGGATCGTCGGAGTCGTCACCGTCAAAGCCATATGGGTCGTCGTAATCGCCGGAGTCATCAAATCCGAAGGGGTCATTGCCGAAGGGTGAAGCAAAGCTGTTTTTGCCCTCATTGTCCGTGTCGCCGAAAAGCATATCAAAGGCAACCATCTCTTCAAACATATCAACCTTGCCGTCGCCGTTTATGTCAAACCAGGGGTCGCTGAAAAAATCGCCGAACAAGCCCATTGAGGCACCTTCTTTCACATATCAGATTTTAGGTACACTGTACTGCGCTTATTACTTCTTCGTTTTCATTTCGATAAGCTCGCGGTAGCTGATAAGCTCGATATCCTTCGATTTGAAGAATTCGTGGGTTACCGGGTCTTTCATCAGCAGATACTCCCAATATCTTCTCTGCCAGGTGCCGGTGATGTATTTCATCTCCTCGGTATCTAAAGCGGGGTGGATGAAGGTTTCGGTAATGCCGTCGGGAATGTTGCCGTGAAACTCAAGGAAAGCGTCCCTGAATTCCTCATAAGATTCTTTATCTTTAAGTGAGGGAACCTGGTCGGTCAGGATGAGATAATCGGGGGTGGGCACTTTATAGATTTTGCCGAGAAAACGGCAGATATAGCAAAACAGCTTATAAAGACCCAGCGAAACCTCATCCGGGCAGAATTCATCTTTGGGAGTGGTGCACATACGGAAGGGATAATGCTTTTTCTTGCAGATTTTGAAAACTTTGGGCAACATAAGGTATTTGCCGTTCATACCGTAGAGCGATCCCATATGGTTATCAAGCTGAACGGGTTTCATACCGAGTTTTTCGGCAAAATCAATCTGGGCGTAGATTTCTTCCACGGTTTCCTTATATGAGCAGTGCGCCTCAAAATCCTCATTCTCCGGCCACATTCTGCCCTCTTCATTCTGCAGAGTTTTGCCGCCCGTGAGAGGACCCCAGGGCCATCTGTCTTCCCATTCGTTTGTCATCGTGAGGTGCACGCCCATAGCATACTGCGGGTTTTCAACCGAAAACATGACCGCTTCTTTTGCTTTGGGGCAGGGCATCATAATTGTGGAGGATTTCAGGCAGCCGCTTCTGAAAAGGTCAAATATGGCCTCATTTGCGCTGTCACACAGGCCGCAGTCGTCCGCGTTTATGATAAGATATCGTTTCAAGGCACTCTCTCCCTTCGATTTTATAAATTTATTTTACAATCTGCAGAGGACGTTGTCAACTAATTCGTGACCTATTTTCCGTATTATCAAAATGGGTCGTGAATAATAAACAAAAGCACAACTCGATTGTTGTACATTATCAACACAAGGTTTTGAAAAAGGACGCAAATCGTTATATTTCAACGATTTGCACTAAAAATATGTTGACAGGTTAAACATTTTCATATATAATATCAAAGAATATACGAAGGAGGCACGTATGCCCGATAGCAGTGTTAAAGAAACTATTTCCGCCGAACTGGTAAGGCACGCAAACGAAGGTGATGACCGCGCGATGTCCGAGCTCATCATCCGCATCTCCCCGGCCGCCGTAGCAAAGAGCGTGAAATTTTCAAGAGGCAACCCCCGCATTTCAAAGGAGGACCTCGCACAGGAAGGCATGGTCGGTTTCCTTTACGCCGTAAGAATGTTTGACCCTTCAAAGGGAGTTCCGTTTGAGGCATATGCTTCCACCTGCATTGAGAGCAGAATAAAGTCGTTTCTGCGCAACTGCTCGAGCGCCGGCAATCTTGCCCTCACCTACGCGCTTGACATGAGCGAAGAAAGCGAAGGCCTTGTAACGGACCCTGAGGACAGCATCCGCATGCGCGAAGAAAAGATTGAAATTACGCGTTTCATCGAAACCCGCCTTACGGATTTTGAGCGCAAGGTGCTTGACATGCGCATGGAGGGATACAAATATTCAGATATTGCCGCGGCTCTTTGCTGCAGCAAAAAAGCGGTTGACAACGCGGTGCAGCGCATCCGGAAGAAATACCGCGAATTCCGTGAGCAAAGCGCGTAATGCGCTTTCAGATATGCCCCCGTAGCTTAAAGCAGAGCGTTGTAAAAACAAAGGTGGCGGTGCGATTCCGTCCAAGGGCAAAAATCTTTTAAGCGAGGTAAAATCATGTACGAAGACAAAACTCTCATCTGCAAGGATTGCGGAAACGAATTCGTTTTCACCGCCGGTGAACAGGAATTCTATGCTGAAAAGGGTTTCGTAAACGAGCCCCAGCGCTGCAAAGCTTGCCGCGACGCACGCAAGAACGCAGCCCGTGGAGAGCGCGAATGGTTTGAAGCAACTTGCGATTCCTGCGGTGGAGTTGCAAAAGTTCCCTTTAAGCCGCGTGAGGACAGACCTGTTTACTGCAGCGAATGTTTCGCAAAGATCCAGCAGGAAGAGTCCGCTGAGTAAAAGAATTGCCGCCTGGAAACAGGCGGCCTTCTTTTTTTATATGAGTTTCTTTCGGGATATGATATGTTCCCGACGAAACGAATATTTCCTTCAAAGCAGCATTAATTATAATTATTGCAAGAATAAAGGGTTCACAGGAAACGAATCCTGCGAGCCTTTATATTATTATTGTCTTTTTGGCTTTCGCTTAAACGCGCATGGGCTTTCGCAGTTAAGATG
>DBWO01000016.1:49866-59150 GCA_002309055.1 Ruminococcaceae bacterium UBA1236 | reverse complement strand
CCCTTCTTCATCTCGCCGCCGTACCAGGTGTTGATGATAACGGATTCACGGCTTGTGATGTTGAAAGCAACAGCGGTCTCGGAGTTGAGGCCCATCTCTTTGTAATCGTCAACCTTTGCCTTGGAAGCGTTGTAAATAACGAAATCGGGCTCAAAGTTTTCAAGGTCTGCCGCGGAGGGAATTATGAACATGTTCTTGATGAAGTGCGCCTGCCAGGCAACCTCAACGATGAAGCGGATTGCCATGCGGGTGTCGGGGTTGGTGCCGCAGAAAGCGTCCACAACAAACAGGCGTTTGTTTGAGAGCTCTTTGATGGCTATATCCTTGAGCTTTGCCCAGTTATCCTTTGAAAGGGGATGGTTGTCGTTGGGATATTCGGGGGTGGTCCACCATACGGTGTCCTTGGAGTTTTCATCCATAACGATGTATTTGTCCTTGGGTGAGCGGCCGGTGTAGATGCCGGTCATAACGTTTACCGCGCCGAGCTCGGTAACTTTACCCACATCGAAGCCCTCAAGACCGGGTTTGGTCTCTTCCTCAAAGAGCATCTCAAATGAGGGATTGTAAACGATTTCCTTAACGCCGGAAATGCCGTATTTTTCGAGATTGATGTTTGCCATAATGTTTACCTCTTTCTCACGGCAGGGGGAGGTTTTCCGCTTCCCTGCGCGCGTGATTATTTTACGCGTATATAGTATATGAACAAGGAAAAAATGTCAATATACAAAAAAGCGAAAAAAGTCTGTTTTGCAAGAAGCTTTTATGCATATTGCAAAAAATCCCCCGAATAACACATAATTCGGGGGAAAAATGACAGAATTAAAGATGCTTTATGCGAAACTTTTCATAAGTTCTCTCAGTATTCTGTAGAGCTCTGCGGCGTCTTCCTGCGAAAGCGAGGAGCACGCGCTCATTTTTGCGGGCACATCAACTGCCCTGTCCCTTAAGGCGAGGCCGCTGTTTGTGAGAGCGACAATCAGGTTTCTCTCATCCTCGTGCGAGCGGGCGCGGGTGATGAGCCCTTTGCTCTCAAGGGTCTTGAGCACCGGCGTTAAGGTGCCGGAGTCAAGATAGAGGCAGTTGCCGAGCTCCTTTGAGCTTATCTCCCCGTGCTCCCACAGCACCATCATCGCAATATACTGCGTATAGGTGAGGCCTATTTCATCAAGAAACGGCTTGTACGCTTTCACAATGCCTTTGCTGCAGGCGTAGAGGGGGAAGCAGATCTGGTTATCCAGTTTCAGACAATCGTACTTGCCCATATCACGCGCCGAGGGATTTGTTATATCCCGCTCTCACGGCTTTGGCAAGCTGGTCCGCGCAGGATGTGGGTCTCGGTCCGCAGGTGTTGCCGAGAAGCGCGCTCTCAATTTCATCAACCGTTTTGCCCTCGAGCAGTTTTGATATTGCCTTGAGGTTGCCGTTGCAGCCGCCGAGAAAGGATATGTTTCTCACTTTGTCGCCGTCAAGGTCAAAGCTGATAACCCGGGCGCAAACGCCCTTTGTCATATAGTCGTAATGGAACATTTATATTGCCTCCTTTTTCCTGTGCGCTTAAGCTGTATTCACGCAACTCTATTTAATACAATTTAATTGTACTCAATCGATTGCAACTTGTCAAGAGTTTTTTTGATTATATGAGAGGACACGCAAAACAGGATATGCAGAGCATAATATAATAAATCACGGCTCAGATCAAAAAACCGGGACAGGAGAAGATCCTCTGTCCCGGTTTTTCGATTACTTATGATATTTTCCTCCGCCGTTTATCATAAACGCCCTGTAAATCTGTTCGAGAAGCATAACTCTCGCGAGCTGATGCGGGAAGGTCATCGGGCTCATGGAAAGGCGGCGCGCCGCCTGCTTAACCTCGGGCGCGAGACCGTATGAACTGCCTATTATAAAATCAATGGTGCTTTCGCCCGAGAGCGCGCATTTTTCTATCTCCTTAGCGAAGTCTTCGGATGAAATCTCTTTGCCCTCAATGCAAAGCGCAAAAACGCTGTCACCCTTTGAAATACAGGCGAGAACCCGCTTTGCCTCGTCTTTGAGCGCGGCGGCGATTTCGGCATCCGATGGGCTATCCGAAACGCGCGCGGGAGTGAGCTCCGTGATATTCAGCTTGCAGAAGGCACCCAGGCGCTTCGCGTATTCGGCGCAGGCGTCCCTGAGATAAGCTTCCTTGAGCTTTCCGAGGCAGATGATGTTTATGTTGAGCATAATTTACCTCACAGCAGTATCGGCTCGTTAAGGTCGAGCGCGACATTCAGCAGATAGTCCCTGCCTTCCTCCGCGCCGAGAGCGGCAAAAGCGCTCTTCGCGGTTTCATAGGCGAGGCCGGGGATGTTGTTTTCTTTGCTCAGATGCCCGAGCACAAATCTCGTTGTGCCGGAATTCAGCAGAGATGAGGCGAGGTCGGACGCAGCCTCGTTGTTGAGATGACCGCGGTCCGAAAGAATCCTTACCTTAAGATAATAGGGATAGGGTCCGTTCTGAAGCATCCTCACATCGTGGTTAGATTCAAGCAGCACAAGGTCGCAGCCGTAAAGGGCGTTTCTCACTTCGTCCGTCACCGTGCCCATATCCGTGGCAACGGCAAGGCGCTTGCCGTCAGCGGTCATCACGGTGAATCCGCAGGAATCGTTGCTGTCGTGCGGAGTTTTGAATTTGCGTATGAAATTGCCGGCTATTTCAATGCCTTTTTCGGGCATTACATAGGCATCAACCTTGGATTTATTGAAAACGCCCGCTTCGGTCATTCCGTCGAGCGTGCCTTCCGTTGCGAAAACGGGCATACCGTAGCGCGAGGCGAAAACACGAAGGCCCGAAATGTGGTCCGAGTGCTCGTGAGTTACGAAAACCGCCTTGATGTCTTTGGGGTCAACGCCGATATTCGCGAGCGCCTCCTCGGTCCTTTTTGCGCTGACACCCATATCAATGAGTATGCCGCCCGATGAGGTGCCTATATATGTGCAGTTACCGCTGCTTGATGAAAAGAGAGAACAGAATTTTGCCATAGTATCACCTGAAAAAGCTGCCGAGAGGGGAGCCCGACAGCTTTTGAAATATGAATTATATTTTATCAGCCGGCGTCGGCGTTTGAAAAAGGCTCCACGCAGTAAACGCGCCTTATATCGCCGCCGAGGTTGCCGAATTTTTCAACCACGTTTTCGTAGCCTCTGTCGATGTAGAGAATATCCTCAATCTCCGTTCTGCCGCTTGCGGCAAGGCCTGCGATTATCATCGCGGCGCCTGCTCTGAGATCGTCCGCCCTGACGGGAGCGCCCCTGAGACCGTCAACGCCGTGAATCACGGCAATCTGGCCGTCAACCGTGATGGAAGCGCCCATTCGCATGAGCTGCTCGGTGTAGCGGAAACGGTTGGACCATATGCTTTCGGACACTATGCTTGTGCCGTCCGCAAGGGCGAGAAGCACAGCCATCTGCGGCTGCATATCTGTGGGGAAGCCGGGGTGCGGCATCGTTTTGATGTTGCACTTGCCGGGCCTTGTATCCATTGAAACTCTTACGGCCTCGTCATATTCCTCAACAACCGCGCCGCACTCAACAAGCTTTGATGAGATGGACTCAAGATGCTTGGGGATAACGTTTTTGATGAGCACGTTGCCCTTTGTGGCGGCGGCGGCAACCATGAAGGTGCCGGCCTCAATCTGGTCGGGAATTATTGAATAGGTGCAGCCGTGAAGGTGATCGGTGCCGCGGATTTTGATAACGTCGGTACCGGCGCCTCTGATATCCGCGCCCATGGAGTTAAGAAAGTTTGCAAGGTCAACTATGTGCGGCTCCTTCGCCGCGTTTTCAATTATCGTGAGGCCTTGCGCCTTAACGGATGCGAGCATGATGTTGACAGTTGCTCCGACCGAGACAACGTCAAGGTAAATGGGGCTGCCCACAAGCTCGTCAGCCGTTGTTTCAACAATCGCATTGTCCTCAACGGTTACCTTCGCGCCAAGCGCCTCAAAGCCTTTTATGTGCTGGTCAATGGGTCTCGGGCCCAGGTAGCAGCCGCCGGGCATAGCAACACGCGCCCTGTGAAACCTTCCCAGGAGGGCGCCTATGAAATAATAGGAGGCCCTGAGATACTTAGTCATATCGTGAGCGATGACATAAGAATTCACAAAGCGTGAGTCTATTTCGATTGTGGTTCTGTCTATGAGTTTAACTCCGGCACCGATGTGCTTGAGTGTTTTAATCATGAAGCTGACGTCGCTTATCGATGTGGGCACGTTTTCTATCCTGCACACATCCTGCGACAGAATCGCGGCGGGGATAATGGCCAAGGCGGCGTTTTTGGCGCCGCTTATGGTGACTTCGCCTCTGAGAGGGTTGCCGCCGTTGATAACAAACTTCTCCAAAATTGTTATCCTTCTTTCATTTTATTTGAGAGCAAAAAAAGCTGATAAAGCATCATACAGGGTGATTATAACACATATATTTTCACTTGAAAAGGGGTTTAAATAATTTTCTTAAAAAATTTTCCGCAAATGTAAAGCGAAAATACTTTACATTTGCGGATTGTAAAGGCGATTTACTTGTCAAAGCGGGAAATTGCCCCGTAAGACGGCGTAAAATGCGCCGCAGGTACCGGAGCTGTTTTCCTGCCGGCAGATTATTCTATGCCGGTTACCTCGTAGCCCTTGCCGGTTACGGCTTTCGCGAGCGTTTCATTATCGACATCCGCGCCGAGGGTAACAACTGCCGTGCCTTTTTCGTGGCTCGCGGCGGCTGAGGTGACGCCCTCAATCCCTTCCAGGGCAGTCTTTACGGCGTTTTCGCAATGCGGGCACATCATACCCGTGATATGTATTGTCTTTGTCATTTTATCGGTCTCCTTTATTTCGTTTCCGGCGTTTTGCACCGCTTTTTCACTGAGAAGTTTTTGCCCGGCGAGTGTGTTTTTAAGGCGTCTGTCCTTTGATGAATCGCCTGTATCAAACAGGTTCAGGCGTAGCGCGTTCGTGACAACACAAATGCTTGACAGGCTCATTGCCGCCGCCCCGAACATCGGGTTCAGCTCCCATCCGAGCAGGGGGATGAACACGCCTGCCGCGAGAGGAATGCCCAGGCAGTTGTAAAACAGCGCCCAGAAAAGATTCTGCCTTATTATCGTCAGGGTTCTGCGGCTCAGACGAACCGCGGCCGAAACATCCGTCAGCCGGCTTTTAACAAGCACTATGTCTGCCGCGTCCGCCGCGACATCGGTGCCCGCGCCTATCGCTATGCCGATATCTGCGCTCACAAGGGCGGGGGCGTCGTTTATTCCGTCGCCGACCATCGCCGTTTTGCCCAGGGATGAAAGCTGCCTCACGGTGCTCTCCTTGTCGCCCGGCATAAGGGACGCGGCCGTTTCTTCAATGCCTGTTTTCGCGGCAACGGTGCTTGCCGTCCTTTCGTTGTCGCCCGTGAGCATAACGGGCTTAATGCCCATATTCACAAGTTCACTGACGCCCTGAACGCTGTCATCCTTGATGCTGTCCGCAAGGGCGATTATTCCGGCGAATTTACCGCCTTCACTGAAGAAAAGGGGAGTTTTTCCCTCTTCGGAAAGGGCGTTTGCTTTATCTTTGAAAGCGTTATCGATTGCGGCTTTTTCCGTGATGAAACCGAGGTTTCCCGCGGCAAGCTCACTGCCGCCGAGAATGCCCGTAATGCCGCTCCCCGTAAAGGTTTTTATATCTGTTGTGTCGCTTATTTCCGCCCCCTCATAAGCGGCTATCGCTTTGGCGAGGGGATGCTCGCTCTTGCTTTCGAGCGAGGCGGCGAGGTTAATGAGCGACTCTTTCGTAAAGCCCCCGGCCGGAATAATATCCGTAACTTCGGGGCTGCCGCTTGTGACGGTGCCCGTTTTGTCAAGGGCGATTATCTGCATTTTGCCCGCCTCTTCGAGCGAGGCCGAGGTTTTGAAAAGTATGCCGTGTTTAGCGCCCACTCCGCTGCCCACCATAATCGCAACGGGGGTTGCGAGCCCGAGCGAGCACGGACAGGAAATCACAAGCACGGAAACCGCTCTCTCAAGCGCATAGGCGGCCTCTTTGCCTGCTAAAAGCCAGCAGATAAAGGTGACAAGCGCTATCCCGATAACCGCAGGCACAAAGACTGCCGATACTCTGTCGGCCGTTTTTGCGATTGGCGCCTTGGTGGCGGATGCCTCCGAAACCATGCGGATAATCTGCGAGAGGGTCGTGTCCTCGCCGACTCTTTCCGCGCGGCAGAGCATATAGCCGGATGTGCTCATCGTGGCGGCGCTTACTTTTTCGCCCTCCTCTTTGTCAACGGGCAGGCTCTCGCCCGTGAGCGCGGATTCATCAACGGATGCGCTGCCGCTTATCACAACGCCGTCAACGGGTATTCTCTCGCCCGCTCTCACGGCAAAAATATCGCCGATTGCGAGCTCTCCGGCGGGGATAACCGTTTCGGTCCCGTCCTTCACGAGATTCGCCGTTTCGGGAGAAAGATTCATAAGGGCTTTGAGAGCGCTCGTTGTTTTGCCCTTGCTTTTCGCCTCAAGCATTTTGCCCAAGGTGATAAGCGTTAAAATCATAGCCGCGGATTCAAAATACAGCTGATCCATAAGGCCTGCCGCGTCCTGAGACTTCGCCATGAGAATAACAATGTAAACGCTCCACACGAAGCTCACGCCGCTGCCGAGCGAAATGAGCGTATCCATATTCGGCGAAAGATTTTTTATTCCCTTCGCGCCGCTGATGAAAAACCGGCGGTTGATTATGAGAATTATTCCGCTGAGCGCCATCTGCACAAGGGCGTGAGTCAGATGATTTTCCGTGAGAAAACGGGGCAGGGGAAAGCCCCACATCATGTGACCCATTGAAATGTACATCAGCGCGATAAGAAAGCACGCCGAAACAGCGAGACGCCTTATGAGCAAAGGTGTTTCACGGTCTTTGAGCTCGTCCCCGTAACGCGCTTTTCCGCTTTCTTTCAGCGAGGCGCCGTAGCCCGCGGCCGTTACGGCTTTTATTATGTCATCGGGTGAAGCGGTTCCGCTCACGCCCATTGAATTTGTAAGAAGATTTACGGCACAGCTTTCAACGCCCTCAACGGCGCTGACCGCCTTTTCAACTCTTGCCTGACAGGCGGCGCAGCTCATGCCCGTTACATTATATTGTTCCATATATTTCTCTCGTGAATTGCGTTTGATTTATGCCATTCTCAGCCACACCGCCATATCGCTCTCGCCGTGATTCGCGTAAGCAAAATAGGGCAGAAGCACGATTTCACGCTCCTTTTTTTCAGCTGTGTAATCGTAATAAAGCTTATCGCTCTCAGCGTCCTCAAACGCTTTGACGGTCAGCTTTATCGCGCCCGTTTCTTCGTCGTCTTCACAGCCGAAAACGGCGTTTGTGTCAACGGAAATTCTGCCGGGTTTAACTCCGCCGTTAAGCGAGCTTTCCATGCAGTAAATCACGGGGCCTCTCGCTATGCAGACCTTGCCGAGATCCGAATCGACAGCGGGATTCGCGGCAACGAAACGCGGTTTCATATCAAAGTAAAAATCAAATATCTGCTCGTCTTCGGTAACATCAAGATAAATGTAGCCTTTGACCGTTTCCTTCGGCAGTGCCTCGCCGTTAAGCGTTGCGAACGAGCACCAGCCGGGGATTCTCACGGCGAAGGTGCCGCCTTTGAGGCCGCTCACAGTGAATCTCACGTCGCCGTAGGCGGGATAGCGTGTGTCCTGCTTTATTTTTATGCCGTCAAATTCCGCGGTGCTCTTGCAGAAATGATGGGCAAATACGGTGTTTTCATCCTTTGTGTAGAGTTCGCCCCCGAATGAGGCGATAACCCTCGCGAGATTGGGCGGGCAGCAGGAGCAGTCAAACACCTCAATCCTTTGTGTCAGAAGGTTTTCGCGGCGGTTGTAATATTTCTTTCTCAGTTCGTGTTTTCTTATGTTTATTTCAAGCGGATTTACATAGAAAAATGCCCGCCCGTCAAGCGAAACTCCGCCGAGCACACAGTTATAAAAAGCGCGCTCCGCCGCGTCCGCGTATTTTGAATCGGGTTCGAGAAGGAGCATACGGCGGCAGAAGTATGTGAGCGCGATGGACGCGCAGGTTTCCGAATAGGCGATGTCATTCGGCAGGTCATAATCCTCGGTGAATGCCTCGCCGTGCGCCGTTGAGCCGACACCGCCGGTAACATACATTCTTTTGAGATTTATATTGTCAAACAGCGCCTTGCAGGCCTTTATGAGTTCTTTGTCGCCCGTGTGGCGCGCGAGATCCGCCATACCGCTGTAAAGGTACAGAGCCCTCACGCTGTGTCCGACCGCCTCTCTCAGCTCTCTTACGGGTTTATGCGACTGATCGTAATCGGGGCCCGTCCAGTCCCTCGTGCCTTTGTCCTTTTCGCTCGTGCCCCTCGTATTTATGAAATGGGCGCAGAGGTCCTTGTATTTTTCTTCACCCGTAAGTTCATAGAGCTTTATCAGAGCAAGCTCGATTTCCTCGTGACCGGGGGTTGAAAAAGAGGCGGAATCGTCGGTGACAAACACCTTGATTATCAGTTCAAGATACTTTTTCATAACATTCAGAAGCTTGTCCTTGCCCGTAGTTTCATAGTAGGCAACGGCGGCTTCGGTCAGGTGGCCGGCGCAGTAAAGCTCGTGATTGTCCCTGTTTGTGAAGCGGTTCTGAAGTTCGCAGGGGATGTAGTAGCAGTTATAATATCCGTCCTCAAGCTGGGCGGCGGCAATCCTGTCAATGAGCCCGTCAACCTGCTTCTCAAGCTCACTGTCGGGGTTTTGCCTGAGCGAATAGGCGCAAGCCTCAATCCACTTGGCCGCGTCGCTGTCCCAGAAAATATGGGGGCGGGGCATGCCTTCTTCAAGCTTGCAGGAAAGGGCGCCGAATCTGCCCGTTTCCGAAAATCTTTTGTAGATTGTGGGAATGGTGCTTTCCCTGTTTATATCGGCCCTCTTTTTCCAGAAGCCCTCCGTTTTAACCGCGCTGTAGGGTATGCTCTTGACCATGTTTTCACCTTCCGTTTTTATTTAAGTACCGAGAAATTGGCGGCGCATTCCGACAGTCTCTCGATTATATTTATCTTTTGCGGGCAAACGCTCTCACACTGTCCGCAGGCGATGCAGTCCGCCGCGCCCGCGCCTTTTGAGAGAATGTCCGCATAATCTGCGTTGCCCTCGTCGATTTTGCCGAAGACAAGCTGCTTGTTGCGTGCCGTGAAAATATCGGGTATGGGTATCTGCACGGGGCAGCCCTCCGTGCAGTAGCGGCAGGCGGTGCA
>DBWO01000016.1:30157-49810 GCA_002309055.1 Ruminococcaceae bacterium UBA1236 | reverse complement strand
AAGGGGCTTGAAATCTTTCATATAGGAAAGATTATCCGCCATCTGCTGAGTGTTTGACATGCCCGAGAGCACGGTGAGGATGCCGTCAAGCGAAGCGGCAAAACGGATTGCCCATGATGCGTAGGAAGCGTCCGGATCCGCGCTTCTGAGAAGCTCTTTCACCTTTTCGGGCGGGTCGGCGAGCGCGCCGCCCTTGACCGGCTCCATAACAACTATCGGTTTTCCGTGCCTTCTCGCGACCTCATAGTTTTCTCTCGCTCTCACCTTGGGGTCGTTCCAGTCGGCGTAGTTAATCTGCAGCTGCACAAACTCCGCGTCCGGGTGCGCCGTGAGCAGTTTGTCAAGCAGCTCCGGACCGGCGTGGAAGGAAAAACCGTAGTGGCGGATTCTGCCTTTTTCCTTCTGTTCCTTTACGAAATCCCAGAGGTTGAATTTGTCAAATTTTTCGTAGTTATTCTCGTTGAGCGAGTGTAGCAGATAATAGTCGAAATATCCCGCTCCCGTGCGTTTAAGGGAAGTTTCAAGCTCTTTTTTAGCTATGCTCTCGGTGGGAGCGGCGGTGACAAAAAGCTTTGTCGCGAGGGTGTAGGACTCCCTCGGATACCTCTGCACGAGCGCCTTGTTTGTCGCCGATTCGCTGCCTACATAGACGTAGGCGGTGTCAAAGTAGGTAAAGCCCGCGTCCATAAACATATCAACCATTTCGCTCGTCTGCTTTACGTCGATTATAAGCCCTTTCTTGGGCAGTCTCATAAGGCCGAAGCCGAGTTTTTTGCCTTCGGTTGTGTAGTTGTTCATAATACTCTCCCTTTTCCTGTTTCGGGTGTACATATTTACACAATCATATTATACCAAAGAACTCACCCTTTTTTCAACACCCTCGGCAATCTTTCTCAAAAAATTATCATATGGTAACTATATTGTAAAATTTTATAACGGGTATTGTGTTTTTGTAAAAAGTTATATATAATATATTCATTAATTCAAAGTTTTGAGGAGGATGTCCGGATGAAAAAGTACGTAATCTCTTATGACATAGGCACAACAGGTGTTAAAACCTGCATTTTTGAGATTGATGAAACCATAAAGCTTCTCGGCGCGGGGATGGAGGGCTACAAGCTCTATGTCATGCCCGGCGGCGGCGCGGAGCAGGACCCCGACGAATGGTGGCAGGCAATGTGCAGCACCACAAAGCAGGCGTTCTCGCAGTGCGATGTTACGCCCGATATGATTGAGGGTATATCTTTCTGCTCCCAGGCGCAGGGCCTTGTGCTCGTTGATAAAGACGGCGTGCCCGTGCACAGAGCGTTCAGCTATATGGACCAGCGCGCGACAGAGCAGATCAAGAAGGGTATGCAGTACGGCCCGCAGATTTCGGGCGGAAACATTTTCAAGCTCGTTCCCTCTCTTCTCATAACAAAGGCGGCGGCGCTCAGCGTTAAAGACCCCGTCTGGAAGTATAACTGGGTCAAGGATAACGAGCCCGAAAACTTCGCGAGAGTTCATAAATGGCTCGATGTCAAAGAATATCTCATCAGCCGTATGACCGGCAATTTCGTTATGACCAGAGACTCCGCTTTCGGCACCCTTCTCTATGACGTGAGAGAAGGACACGGCTGCTGGAGCCCCAAAGTCTGCAAGATGCTCGGCGTTGATATGAAACATCTGCCCGAGATAATCGACAGTGACGCAAAGGCGGGTGAGCTTTCCGCAAAAGCCGCTCAGGAGCTCGGCCTCAAAGAGGGCACGGCTGTATTCGGCGGCGGTATGGACGCCTCACTCATCGGTGTCGGCGCAGGCGCGGCGTGCCTGGGAGACACACATATCTATCAGGGCACATCCGGCTGGGTTTCAACCGTTACCGACAAGAGTCTGGTTGACATTAACGCAATGATAGCCGCCGTTGTCGGCGTTCAGAACGGCAGATACAATTATTTTGCAGAGCTGGAAACAGCGGGCAAGTGCCTTGAATGGGTCAAGGACCACCTTGCTCTCGACGAAATCGGCATCTACCTTGAGAAGAAACACGTTGCTGAATCTCAGGAAACTGTATATACATCCCTCTATGACTATCTTTCAAAGGTTATCAGCGAAACTCCCGCGGGCTGCGGCGGCGTTGTTTTCACCCCCTGGCTTCACGGTAACCGCTGCCCGTTTGAAGACCCGAATTCAAGAGGTATGTTCTTCAACATTTCCCTGGAAACCGGCAAAACCGAGCTTATCCGCGCGGTCATAGAAGGCGTCTGCTTCCATTTGCGCTGGTTTATCGAAACCCAGGAAAACAAAATCAAAACATCCGATACAATCCGCTTTGTCGGCGGCGGCGCGCTGAGCGACGTCACCTGCCAGATTCTCGCCGATATAACCGGCAGAAAGATTGAAACGGTTGACAGCCCGCAGAATGTAGGCGCGGTCGGCGCGGCGGCGCTTATGGCGGTAGGCCTCGGAATAATTGACAATGTCGGTGAGGCCAAGAAGCTTATCCCCGTGAGCAAGTCATTCACACCCGACGGCAAGAACAAGGCTGTTTACGACAGAAACTTCGCTGTCTATAAAACTCTTTACAAGAACAACAAAGAAGCATTTGCGGCTCTTAACGGCTGAGGTTAAACCCCGGCAGAAGGAGGTAAACTATATGAAAAAATTTGCAGCATTGGCGCTTGTGCTCACAATGGTGCTGTGCACATTCGTGGCGTGCGGAAAAAGAAAGCTTGACGGCGGCGAGTACATCACCGACGCAGGCGGCAAGGAATACGCCGTTGCCACGCAGGAGGACGGCGGAATCACCCGCGGCGTAAACGGAGACGTTATCATTTACGCGACCGACGAAGACGGTCAGGCATTCACAGACGACAGCGGCGAAAAAGTGACCACTTTCGTTGACCTCAGAGACGCCCTCGTAATAGGCAACCTTATTGAGTTTGAGCGTTTCTACATTGAGCTTCCCGACGGATGGAGCAACTTCGGCAGCTATTCCGATATGATATTCAAAAGAGACGGCACCGAGGACCAGATTCATGTTATGGAGCTTTCCGACAAATCCGTTGCCGATGCAATTGAAGGTTATAAAGCGGTGAAGAATTATTCACTCAAAAAATACCCGGATGCGGTAGTTTATGACACATCCATTAAAGTCAACGACGAAGGCACCCCGTATTACTCGTTCTATATTGACAAGATGGAAGACGGCCGCGGCTTATATTATGCCGAAACATATCTCACACACTATGACTATGTGTATATCGTGAGAATTGAATCCGACAGAGATCTTACGGAAGAAATTGATGAACTCGTTAAGATAATCTCAACCATAACGTTCAAATAAGGGAGCAAAAGCATGATTTTCACTCAGGATATAGGCATTGACCTGGGCACGGCAAATACTCTGGTCTATGTCAAGGGCAAAGGCGTCGTAATCAGCGAGCCGTCCGTTGTTGCCGTTGACCAGAAAGTGAACCCGCCCAAGGTTGTGGCGGTAGGCAACGAGGCCAAGGAGATGATAGGCAGGACTCCCGGCTCGATTATCGCCGTGCGCCCGCTCAAGGACGGTGTTATCTCCGATTTTGATATCACCGCCGAAATGATAGAAACTTTCATAAAGAGAACAACAAAGAAAAAGCCCTTCTCGCAAATAAGAATTCTCATCTGCATACCCTCGGGCGTTACCGAGGTTGAGAGAAAGGCCGTGCACGACGCTGCCAAGAGCGCGGGCGCGGGCTATGTGAGCCTTATCGAGGAGCCTATGGCCGCGGCAATCGGAGCGGGTCTGCCCGTTTCCGAGGCGACCGGCAGCATGGTTGTTGATATAGGCGGCGGCACGAGCGAAGTGGCAGTTATTTCGCTCGGCGGCATCGTCACCGCTTTTTCGTGCAGAACGGCGGGCGACGAGCTTGACGAATCGATTATCAACTACGTAAAGAAAAAGTACAATCTTCTCATCGGCGAAAGAACAGCCGAGGACATCAAGATAAAAATCGGCTCCGCCTATCCATACGAGGGTGAGGGCACGATGAATATCAAGGGCAGAAATCTCATGGACGGCCTCCCCAAGAATGTTGATATCACCAGCGAAGAGGTGAGAGAGGCGATGTCCGACACAGTTAACCAGATTGTGGATGCCATCAAAACCACGCTTGAGCAGACTCCGCCCGAGCTTGCCTCCGACATTATTGACAGGGGCATATTCCTCACGGGCGGCGGCGCCCTTCTCAAGGGGCTCGACAGGCTCATCACTGAAGAAACCAAAATACCCGTAAGGGTCGCGGATGATCCGCTTAAATGCGTGGTCAAGGGTACGAGCATCTGCCTGAACGGCACGGAAAATATCACCGGGCAGAACAAATACATCTGATTGGAGACAGCTTAATGAAGCGCTTCTACAGAAGAACCGGATTTAAAATATTCGCAGTGGTTATGGCCGCCCTCATAGCGGGCAGCATTATTTCCGTTGCGTCAAGAAACAGCTCATCACCCCTCACAAGGGTGACGGGCGTTGTTTTCGGCCCCGCCTCACGTCTCGCGGGCGCCGTTACAAACAACCTGAAGCGGCTTCCCGTAACATTCCGCTCATCATCATATCTCAAGCGTGAAAACGCCGCTCTTCAGAGCGAGATTGATTCGCTGCGCGAGCAGCTTGTGGATTATGAGGAAGTAGTATACAAAAACAATTTCTACAAGGAATTCCTCGAGCTTAAAGAGGAGCACGAGGACTATGAGTTTGCCGAGGCGGCGGTTATAGGCAGAGACAGCGCCGATAAATTCGGCACTCTCACCCTCAACAAGGGCTCGGCAAACGGAATAACCGTGAACGACCCTGTTATTTACGGCAAATATCTTGTGGGCGTTGTAGCGAGCGTTACGCCCACGCAGTGTGTTGTGAACACCATTCTCAACCCCTCGGTCAATGTGAGCGCCTATGAAACGCGCACACGCGAGGTGAGTTATGTGACCACCACAAATGAGCTCGCGGGCAAGGGGCAGTGCACCCTCACTAACCTTCCGGCGCAGACTGCCGTTACGGACGGCGGCCTTGTGTGCACGGCGGGTGTCGGAGGAATCTACCCCGCAAATCTCATAATCGGCACCGTGGTTGACATAATTGATGCTACTCTCGATATTTCGGCATCCGCCGTTATCGAGCCGGGCGTTGATTTTTCACAGCTTACGGATGTGCTTATTATCACGGAGTTCAACGGACAGGCAAAGAAATAATATGACATTGACCGAAGCAAAGAAAAAGCAGATATACCGCAGGGCGCTGCTTGCCGCTGTTATCCTCGGCCTGTCGCTGATTCAGAATTCAGCGGGCAGGTTTCTGAAGATAGGCGGAGTAGGTCCTCTGCTTCTCATACCCGCGGTTGTCGCCGCGGCAATGTATGAAGGGGATATCGCGGGCATATTTTACGGGCTTTTCGCGGGCGCTCTCTGGGACGTTTTCGCGAAGGGCAACAATTTCAACGCTATTTTTCTTGTCGCTGTCGGCTTCGCGTGCGGAATGCTCATCCTTACCGTTATGAGGGTGAATTTCGTAACGCATCTTCTGCTTTCGTCCTGCGCCTCGGGCATTTACTGCCTCGGCTACTGGTTTTTCCATTTCATAACGCCGCATATTGACAGGGCGTTTATCACATTATTCGCTTTTTATCTGCCCATGGCGATATTTACAAGCGTGCTTTCGCCGCTTGTTTTCCTGCTTGTAAGGGCAATCGAAATAAAATTCAGGACAGAGCAGTACACAGAGTAAGAAATCCACACGGAAAGAAGGTGAGGGCCGTGAACAAAAAAATTTCGGGAGCAAGGCAGGTTACCGTAACCGTCTTGCTTGTTGCTCTTATTGCGGTCCTTGTCTGGGACCTCGTAAAGATACAGATATTTGAAAAGGACGAATATGAGGCGCTCGTTTCGTCCGTTTCGGCGCGCACGGCGTCAATCCCCGCGTCAAGGGGTGAAATTCTTGACTGCAACGGCAACAAGCTTGTCTACAACGAGCAGGGATACTCACTTGTTTTTGACGGCTCGTATTTCCCTTCCGCGAGCGAAAATGAGGAGCGCAACAACATAATAATCAGCCTCATACGCATGTTTGAAAAGCAGGGCATCGAGTGGGAGAATATCCTGCCCCTTGAGCTTAAAGGCGGCGAGATTGTTTTCAAAGAGGACAGCGACACCATTATAAAAGAGATGAAGGGCAGAGATATGCTCAACCTCAACGAATACGCGAGCGCGCAGAACTGTTACGACGCCCTTGTTAAAGAATTTGAGCTTGAGAAATATTCGCCGGCGGAACGCCTTAAAATCGCCTCGGTGCGGTACGGAATGATGAGAATCGGTTTCGGTGTGGGCGTCACATACACATTCGCTCAGGATGTGCCCGACGAAACGGTTTCCGCCATAATGGAAAACAGCTCATTCTACCGCGGTGTCGATAACCGCATTGTGCCGCTCAGAACTTATTCGGACGGCAGTATAGCCCCGCACATTCTCGGCCTTACCGGCGCTATGGATGCCGAAAGCTACGCAAAGCTTAAAGACAAGGGTTATAAGATGAGCGACTCCATAGGCAAGAGCGGCATAGAGCTCGCCATGGAGGAATATTTAAAAGGCAAAGACGGCGAAATGACAATCTATACGGACGACAAGGGCAACCGCACGTCCGAGATTACAAAGGAGCCCGAGCAGGGCAACGCCGTTGTTTTAACCATTGATTCGGGCCTTCAGAAAGTGGCGCAGGACGCGCTCAGGGACGCGCTCGAAAGCTACGCCGGTAAAATCGGAAACCGCGTGCCCAACGCGGGAGCCGTTGTCGTGCTCAGCTGCAAGGATTCTTCTGTGCTCGCGAGCGCGAGTTACCCGACCTACGATATTTCAACATATACGGAAAACGCCGCGAAGCTTAACACCGCGACAGCCGCCCCCCTTTGGAACAGGGCGCTTATGTCCGTTTACGCCTGCGGCTCAACCGCGAAGCCCTCGGTCGCAATCGCCGCTCTTGAAGAGGGGATAATTGACGAGAAATTCACCGTTTACTGCAACGGCTCATATAACTATATGGGTCAGCACTTCAAGTGCGAGCAGGCCCACGCGACAGCATTTGTAAACGTCATTAACGCAATCAACGAAAGCTGCAACACCTTCTTCCTTGAAGTGGGCGATATGCTCGGCATCGAAAAAATGAATGAATACCGCATTATGCTCGGTCTCGGCTCAAAGACGGGCAGTGAGATAAATGAGGCGGCAGGCGTGCTTGATTCGCCCGAATACAGGGCGTCTCTCAACCAGGAGTGGCTTCCCGGTTATACGGTGCAGTCCGCCATAGGTCAGGCGGGCAACGCTTTCAGCCCCGTACAGCTTGCTAATTACGTTAACACCATCGCAAACGGCGGCACGAGATACAGAGTGCATTTTGTAAAGAGCGTAAAGACCGCCGATTACAGCCAGACGCTGATTGAAAACGGCGCGGAGGTTATGTGCGACACGGGCATAAGCCCCGAAACGATTGATATTGTCAAGAGAGGTATGCTCAAGGTCGGCACGGTCGGCTACTGCGCGCCCTATTTTGACCATCTTCCGGTGAAGGTTGCCTGTAAAACAGGTACCAGCCAGGAATACAGAATGATAAACGGCTATTCCACAAAGATTAACAACGGTTTCCTTATCGCTTTCGCCCCTTATGACGACCCGCAGATTGCAATTGCGGCGGTAGGCGAGGGTATGATATCGGGTAAGTACATAGCTCCCGTTATCGCCTCCGTTGTTGAGTATTACTGCGGAATGAGCGACACTGTCGAGTCCGCTCCCGAAGAGGGCGAGCTCATACCGTAATCCCTTTAAAATCAAGGAAAGGAGAGAAGCCCGATGGCTGAAATATATGCCGTTGCCTCGGGCAAAGGCGGCGTAGGCAAATCCACATTTGTCGCGGGCGTATCGCGCGAGCTTGTCATAAAAGGCAAAAAAGTGCTCGCCGTTGACTGCGATATCGGGCTTCGCTCGCTTGACCTTATGCTCGGCTGCAGCGAAAGCACCGTGTTTGACTGGGGCGACCTTATTCTCTGCCGCTGTGACGCGGAGCAGGCAGTGATAAAAGGCGATGCCGACCTGCTTGCGGCCCCCCGTGAATACAGCAGTGAATTCACGGGCGAAAAGCTGAAAAAATACATTGACTCATTCGCGAAAGAATATGATTACATTTTTCTCGACGCGCCTGCCGGCATAGGCACCGGCTTTGATATTGCCCTCACCTGCGCCGAAAAACTCATTGTGCTCACAACACCGGACCCTGTTTGCGCGAGAAGCTGCGGCAGGGCGGTGACAGAGGCTGAAAAGCGCGGTATAGAGGATATTAAGCTTGTTATCAATATGTTTGAGGTGAAGCCCGCCGTCAAACAGAAGCTATTTAACCTTGACCGCTGTATAGATGAGACGGGAGCGCCGCTCCTCGGTGTAATTCCGCTTGACCGCGCCCTTACTTTCTCAAGCGTGACGGGCGAAGAGGCGGGGGAGTTTCTGCCCTCAACACAGGCAATTATCAGAATATCAAGGAGACTTACGGGGGAGAGAGTGCCCCTCGTATGCGAATAAGATGAGTGAAGCCGCAATCGCCGCCATTTCAACGCCGAACGCGCCCGGCGGCATAGGAATAATCAGAATATCGGGTGAAAACGCCCTGAATATAGCGGAGAAGATTTTTGAGCCCGTCAGCGGTGAAAAACTTTCCGCGAGCAAGGGTTACCGCGCCTATTTCGGCGCCGCGATAGCGGACGGCAAAAAGGCGGATGAAGCGGTATGCCTTGTTTTCAGAGCGCCTCACAGCTACACGGGCGAGGACGTCGCGGAAATCAACTGCCACGGCGGCCTTTTTGTCACAAAGCAGATTCTGCGCGCCGCTGTTGAGGCGGGAGCAAGGCCCGCCGGTCCCGGCGAATTCACCAAAAGAGCGTTTTTAAACGGCAAAATCGACCTTGCGGAAAGCGAGAGCGTTATGGCGCTTATAGGCGCCTCCGGAAAGCAGGCGGCAAACGCCGCGCTCAACACGCTTGACGGTATGCTTTCCTCCAAAATTGAGGAGTGCGCGCGCGCGGTAATGGGTGTTTGCGCCTCTTTAAGCGCATGGGTTGATTACCCCGACGAGGATATAGAGGAAATAACGGGCGGCGAAATGAAAGCCGTTTTTGAGAGCACAAAAAAAGAGCTTGAAAATATAGTGCGGCGCTACGACTGCGGCAGGGCCTACACAGAGGGCGTTGACACCGTAATCGTAGGGAGCCCCAATGTAGGAAAATCAACGGTTATGAATATGCTCACGGGCTATGACCGCTCAATCGTTACCGAAATCGCGGGCACCACAAGGGATGTTGTTGAGGAAAAGGTGCTGGTGGGCGATATCGTGCTCAGAATCGCCGACACTGCCGGCATAAGGGAAACGAGCGACAAGGTTGAAAACATAGGCGTTGAAATCGCCAGAAAACGTCTTGAAAGAGCGGAACTTGTCATAGCCGTGTTTGACGGCGCGAGGGAGCTTTCCGCCGAAGACAGGGAAATTGCAAAGCTCTGCGAGGGTAAGAAAAAAATCGCCCTTCTCAACAAGAGCGACCTCGAGGCAAAAACATCCGCAGCGGATATAGAGCCGTATTTTGATAAAGTTGTAACTATCTCGGCAAAAACGGGCGAGGGCAGGGATGCCTTTGAGAGCGCCCTTTCCGATATTCTTTCGGTAGGGGAATTTGACCCCGATGCCGCCTGCCTTACCGGCGAGAGACAGAGGGAATGCTGCCTTAAAGCGATAGATCATCTCGGCGAAGCGCTCAGCGCCCTGGAGCAGGGAGTAACCTTTGACGCTGTCAATGTCTGCGCGGACTGCGCCGTTGAGTCTCTGCTTGAGCTCACCGGCAAAAAAGCGAGCGCCGCCGTCGTTGACGAAGTGTTTTCAAGATTCTGTGTGGGAAAATAAGTTTAAAAGATTATATAAACCGGATACGGAAATTTATTTGATTTCAGAAAGGAGAAGCCAAATTGGATATTAACAAAATTCTTAAGGACCTTGACAAAGAGCAGATTATGAAGCTCGCGAAAGCAAAGGACGTAAACGGACTGATTGAAATCGCAAAGTCAATCGGCAAAAACTTTTCCGCGCAGGACGCGAAAGCGCTTTTTGACGCGATTGCCGCTAAGAAGGCGGACGGCGCCGATGTTGCCTCACTTGTGAAAGACGCCGCCTCGGACGGCAAAATCACAAAAGACGAAGTTTTTGATATGGCAAAGTCATTTCTCGGTAAAAAAGACTGATTAAATAAAGGAGAAATTATCATGAAATTTTACAGATGCGCCCACTGCGGCAACATAGTGGTTTATCTTGAAAACAGCGGAGTGCCCGTGATGTGCTGCGGTCAGAAGATGGAAGAGATTATCCCCGGCAGCGTTGACGCCGCGGCCGAAAAGCACGTACCAGTTATTTTCGTTTCAGAGGATAAGGTCACCGTAAAGGTCGGCGACGTGCCCCATCCGATGCTCCCCGAGCATCATATCGCCTGGATAGTGCTCCAGACAAAAGACGGCTTCCAGATAAAGAATCTTGACCCCGCAGGCGCCCCCGAGGCGGAGTTCAGCGTGTCCGGCGACGAAGTTGTCGCGGCATACGAATACTGCAACCTCCACGGCCTCTGGAAAGCGGATTACCGCAACTGATAGCAAAGCACGGAGTTTTCACTCCGTGCTTTTTCCTTTTGCTTTTTCTATTCACTGCAAAGACAGCAATAAAAAACCTTATAACGGAAAAGAATAAACAAAAAAAGAGAACTGCGGGCTGAAAACCCGCAGTTCTTATAAAAACTATGTCTGTTTGCTTTTCGCCGTTTATTCGCCGCTGTTTTTGATGAAATAATATCTGAGGCAGTGCTTATCGGATGAAGAAACGGATGAAAACGGGGGATTTGCGAATGAAGACAGTATCGGGATACGGCGAATGAGCAAAGGCCCCGAAAACAGACAGCAATAAAAAAACCTTATAACGAAAAAGAATAAACAAAAAAAGAGAACTGCGGGCTGAAAACCCGCAGTTCTTATAAAAACTCTGTCTGTTTGCTTTTCGCCGTTTATTCGCCGAGAAGCTCGTTATACTGATAGCATCTCACATAATCCACAATGAACTCCGCCGGCCAGTTTTCGGCGGGGGTTTTGCTTATTTCGCCGGTGCCGTGCCTGTCGGATGACTGCACGCCGTTTTCGCCCGCAAATTCACACGAAAGCAGCAGGTATTCGGGGTTCTGCGAGGCGTCACCCTTGCCGAGCCTGCCGGTCTCCTTGCCGTTTATGTAGAAGATATATTCATCCTCGTTCCATTCAACGCCGTAGGTGTTGTATTCATTGTAGGGGTCGTTTTCGAGATACTGTTTGCCTATTGTGTCGCCCTTGTGGTCATCGCCGTAGCCGTCATAGTGTATGCCGGTGGAGATATAGTCTCCGCCCCAGCCGTAATCCTTGTAGTAGAAGGATTCAAACACATCTATTTCGGTGCCGTCCTTGCCCGAGCCGTCAACATTGTAAACGCCGTCGTCATTCATCATCCAGAAGGCGCTCCACATACCCGTTGCCTTGGGCAGCTTGCATCTGACCTCATAATAGCCGTAGGTCTGCAGGTATTTGTCTCTCGTGGAAACCTTGCCTGTGTACCAGCCGGCTTTGTAGGGCTTCACCCAGTCATATTCCGGGTAGCGGTATTCGAGCGGCTCGTCTTTGTATTCGGCGGAAATAATAAGGTTTCCGTCCTCCACTCTGACCATATCCTCGTGCCAGTATCCGCCCTTGCGCTCGGTTATCCACCAGGAGTAGTCCCACTTGCTTCTGTCAAGCTCGGTGCCGTCAAACTCATCGCTCCAGACGAGCGTGAATTTGTTTATATCAATCTGATTTCCCTTTGTGGAGGGGTTTCCGGTTACGGAGCCGAATATGCCCGTAAAGAATGTGGCGGCGCTGACAAACAGCGACACAAGAGGTTTAATTAATGATCTTATCATAATCAGCCATTATTTCTGCGGGGGCCTCTGTTGCCCTTGTTGCCTCTGAATTCCTTGCGGGGAGCAGGGTCATTCTCGGGCACAAGGCCTTCAACCTCGATAAGAGCATCGCGGCGTGAGAAGTTGAGTCTGCCCTGGTCGTCTTTCGGAAGCACCTTAACGATGATTTCGTCGCCCACATTCACAACATCTTCCACTCTCTCGGTCCTCTTGACGTCAAGCTGGCTGATGTGAACCATGCCCTCTTTGCCGGGAGCAATTTCAACAAACGCGCCGAAGCTCATAAGGCGGGTTACAACGCCCTTGTAGATAGCGCCTTCCTCGGGGTCGTTGGCGATTGTCTCAACGATAAACTTTGCTCTGTTTGCCTGCTCAAGATCTGTGCAGGAAATGAATACATTGCCGTCTTCCTCGATGTCAATCTTACAGTCGCACTCTGCCTGAATCTTCTGGATAACCTTGCCCTGTTTGCCGATAACGTCGCCGATCTTCTCGGGGTCAATCTTGGTGGTGACCATCTTGGGTGCCCACTTTGAAAGCTCCTTGCGCGGCTCTGCGATAACGGGAGCCATTATCTCGTCAAGGATGTAGCAGCGCGCTTTATATGTCTTTTCAAGAGCCTCTCTGATGATTGCGGGAGTGAGGCCGTGAACTTTAAGGTCCATCTGGATGGATGTGATGCCCTTCTTGGTGCCGGCAACTTTGAAGTCCATGTCGCCGAAGAAATCCTCAAGGCCCTGGATGTCAACCATAGTCATGAATCTGTCGCCCTCGGTGATGAGGCCGCAGCTGATGCCCGCAACGGGAGCCTTGATGGGAACGCCTGCCGCCATAAGCGAAAGGGTTGAGCCGCAGACTGAGCCCTGTGATGTGGAGCCGTTTGATGAAAGCACTTCGGACACAACTCTGATTGTGTAGGGGAATTCCTCAACGCTCGGAAGCACGGGAACAAGCGATCTTTCCGCAAGGGCGCCGTGGCCGATTTCACGCCTGCCGGGGCCTCTTGAGGGCTTGGTCTCGCCTACGGAGTATGAGGGGAAGTTGTAGTGATGGATGTAACGCTTGGTATCCTCTTCATCGAGGCCGTCAAGCATCTGAGCGTCGCTCATGGGGCCGAGTGTGGTGATTGAAAGCACCTGAGTCTGGCCTCTTGTAAACATACCCGAGCCGTGTACTCTGTCAAGCAGGTCAACCTCGGCGTTAAGGGGTCTTATGTCATTGATGCCTCTGCCGTCAACGCGCTTGCCATCGTCAAGCAGCCAGCGGCGCACAACGTATTTCTGCACCTTGTAGAGGCACTCGTCGATTTTAACTTCCATTTCGGGATAAACTTCGTCAAACTTCTCGTGCACCTTCTCATAGACGGGCTTGAGTCTCTCGTCGCGGACTCTCTTGTCATCTGTGTCGAGCGCTGCGCGGATGTCTTCGATAGCGAAGTCCTTGATAGCTTCATACATCTCGGGATCGGGGTCATTTGAGGGGAAGTCAATCTTCGCCTTGCCGCACTCCGCCTTGATTTTGTTGATGAATTCAACTATCTTCTGGTTTTCGGCGTGAGCAAACATAATGCCGTCATACATGTCGTCGTTGCTTACCTCGTTTGCGCCCGCTTCTATCATGGCGACAAGGTCGGAGGTGGAGGCGACGGTGACATACATGTCGCTCTTCGCTCTCTCTTCAAGAGTGGGGTTAATAACATATTTGCCGTCAACAAGGCCTACAACAACGCCGGAGATGGGGCCGTCCCAGGGGATTTCGGAGATTGAAATCGCGATGGAAACGCCGAGCATGGCGGTGATGCCGGGCTCGCAGTCGGGGTCAACGGACATAACGGTCGCAACAACGCCCACATCGTTTCTCATATCCTTGGGGAAAAGAGGACGGATGGGTCTGTCAATAACTCTTGACGCAAGGGTCGCCTTTTCGCTGGCTCTGCCCTCACGGCGCTGGAATGAGCCGGGGATTCTGCCTACGGAGTAGAGCTTCTCCTCGTAGTCAACGGAGAGGGGGAAGAAGTCAACGCCCTCACGGGGTTTGTCGGCCATGGTAGCGGTGCAGAGCACGTTTGTTTCGCCGTAGCGCACAAGGCAGGAGCCGCCCGCGAGCTGAGCCATCTTGCCAACTTCAACCACGAAAGGTCTGCCGGCTATTTCGGTTTCGTACTTTCTGAATGCTTCAAAAAACATTTCTTTACCTCGTTTCTTTTTATTTTCACGGGTAATGCCGGCATTTAGCAATAAATCCGATGCAAAAAGATTTTTGCCCCCGATTCATTGCTAATTTATCCGGGCAAAACCCGTCAGTTACCGTGAATAAACACAGAAATGCAGGCAGAAAATGACTTCTCTGCCCGCATGCGCTGTTTGATTATTTACGCAGACCAAGTCTTGCAACTATTGAACGGTAGCGCTCAATATCAACCTTCTGAAGGTATGCAAGGAGGTTTCTTCTGTGACCGACCATCTTGAGCAGGCCTCTGCGGCTGTGATTATCCTTCTTGTGGATCTTGAGATGCTCGTTGAGGTCGTTGATCCTCTTGGTGAGGACAGCGATCTGAACCTCGGGTGAACCGGTGTCGCCCTCGTGGGTTGCGTACTCTTTCATTATTGCCTGTTTTTCTTCCTGTGTCATTGTTTTCACCTCGTTTTAATATTTGCCGCCCTCTCAGTGCGGGGCAGGTGAGATCCTCTTTGAGGCATACTCCCCGTACCGGGACAGGGGCATATTGCAAACGGGATTATATCACAAGAAAAACGGTTTGTAAAGAAAAATTTTTATTTTTTTTATTTTTATTCCCTATATAGAGATTATTCGGGCAGCTCCGCATAGACAAAGATTCCTACAAGAACCGCGGTTACTCCGCAAATGATTGCTGTCATTTCTGCATACCTCCGGATAATTATTTGCCGCATGGTTTTTACAAACATAAGTGAGCGGCAGGGGCGGAAATGTTGCAGCTTTTTTATTTTTTTTCGGGATTTTTATCTTTTTTTCAGTTCATTCATCACTTCGTCCGCCGCCTGCGCCGCGAGGGTGAAGGAATTGTTTTTCCAGTATGACAAAAGCGCCGCGCCGGCGGTTAAGATTATCCCGGCTGTTTCGCCCGCTTCACCCGATGCCGTAAGAGGGCTTTTGCCGAGGATGGTGAGAGCCGTGTTCACGAGCGCCGCGGCAAGCAGGGCAAGGCGCGCCCAGGCGCCCGCGCTCACGTTCCCGAGAGAAATTTTATTCTTTTTCACTTCAGTTTTTCCTCCATGATTTTTATTTTCAGTTCGCTCACAGTCATTCTCTCAACGAGGTTATTGTGCTTATTCACCTTTTCCTCAAGCTGCTCAAGGCGGTAGCTTGTCAGCTTCTGGCTGGCGAGAATTCCGCCGATGCACCCGAGCGCGGAGCCGAGGAATGAGAAAAGAATTTCATAGTTCACGCTCTCACCCTCCTAACGCCTTTTTCAAGTGAAATCCAGCCACTTCCGTCCGCGAGTTTGCCCCATTTTCCGCCTTTCGCGGTGACGGTCACGGTGAATGTCTCGCCGGGTTTAAGCCTGTGTTTTACGGGGCGGTTTTCATCCGCTCCGCTTCTTACAAACGCTGTTTTCGCAATCACTTCATAGGGTGTGTTGTCCGCGAGAGCGTTTTCTATTCCCTTCGCGATTGCTTCGCCGCAGGTCTTCATCCCGACCTGCGTTTTCACCTTTTCGAGGTCGCTGTCGCAGTCAATGAAAACCGCCTCCTCAAGCACGGCGCAGGGCTTAGTCTGCCGGATAAATCCGAAGTAATCCGTACCGTCCGGGTTAACGCGCACCTTAGCCCCTCTGTTTCTTACTCCGAGCGCGGCGCTCACATTTTTGCATATTTCATTTGCCGCCCTTCTGCCCGTGGGCGAGCCGTGATAATAAAATGTTTCCGTTCCCTTTCCTCCGCCGGCGTTCAGGTGTATTTCCGCGGCGAAGCCGTAGTTTCCCCTGTTGACATCTTTTATCCTCTGGGGCAGATTTCTGTCTCCGCCATAGTTTATAAGGTCGCACTGCAGGTAGTCCGCGGCGTATTTCGCAATCTCCCTCGCTATGCGGAATTCGTGGTATTTTTTATCCCTGCTCACGGCCCCCGGGTCATATTTCCCCGCCTGATTTTTGCCGTGCCCCACGGATATAACGGTCTCTTTGCTCATATATTCATCTCCTCCTTCATCAGCGCCAGTATTTCCGCGCCCGTAAAGGCGCCTACCGCGATTTCACCGTCCGTTTCGCTTACGCGGTAAAGGTTTGCCCCGCCGCCGTGTGTCACCACATAGTGCGTTTCGCCCGAGCCCGGGGTATATGTGTCAATAAGGCGAGTTACCGTTTCGTCCGCGTCGTCATCGTCCGCCGTCAGGTGTACAAAAGTGTCCGGCCCTCTGCGCATAAGATTCGCGGCGGCCGCGGCGGCAATGTAGCCGTAGTCGGGCGTTTCATCTCTTTCGAGCGCTTCCTGCACCTGCTCGCGAAGGGCGGCGATTTCCTCCATGATTCCTCCGTTTCCGTTCATCGTGTTTTCCCCGGAGCATAAGAGCGACGAGGCGAAATCAAGCCGCGCCGTGCCGGATTTCACGGTGCGCGCGCTCTCCCCGTCAAGGAATACGGCGCTCAGCTGCACATAAAGGCGGCCCGTGCCCGTGAGCTCTCGTGTGAGAGGGCAGAATATTATGTCATCATCAATATAAGCCGGCTCGCCGTTTTCGTCCGTTATCGGGTTTGTCACGGTGTATCCCGCGCCCGGGGCGGTTTCAAAGTGTAAAAAATAACAGTCGGCCCCTTCAAGGCCGCTGCCGTCAAGTGAAATCGCCAGTATATTCGCCCTGTGCTCGCCCGTAAACGCCGTCGCGCTTTCAAATTCCAGGGCGCGGTTTTCGCCTATGCGCCCGTCAATGTAGCTTTGCATATTTTGTTCCTCCGTAGTAGTTTCTCAGCATTCCCGCGGTTTCCAGAGCGTCCCTGCGCTCGCGGTAGAGAATGTTCAGCTCGCTCCTGATTATCCCTGCCTCAACGCTCTGTTTTTTCAGCTTTTTCAGTTTCGCGCGGCGGTCTTCAATCCTCTGCGTCACAACGCCTGCCGCCGCGGCGTATTCGCCCCCGAGCTCGTCAAGATTTTTTGCCTTTTCCATCTTTCTCATCCTTTCATTAAATCATCATCTTCTGTCACATTGCATATTTCGCATATCCCGAGCACTTCCTCCGGCAGGGGAGTGATTTCACCGTCCTCAATGCCCGAAAGCCGTGATTTTTCAATGCCCAGCGCCTTTGCCGCCGTTTCGGGAGGAATTCCGCGGCGCACCCTCATCCCTCTTAAAGAGGAGGGCAGATCCGCGCCCTTCGCGGCGGTGTACCGGATGGCAAACGCGTTTTCAAAAAGCGGCGATACGTCATCCGGATTCTCAAGCTCATTCTGATAAATAATCACATATTCGAGCGCCTTTTTAATCTTACTTTTTGCCCGTGAAACGCTCATGCTCACCGCCGACGGCGTGACCCCTTTTTCGGCGGCGACTCTGCCGGGGAGTTTTTGATTCCAGAATATTTCCTTTATATATTCGCGCTCCGTTTCCGACAGCTCTCTTTCAACCGCCAGGCCTATGAGACAGGCGAGGTCGGTCTGCCGTTTTCTCCAGGCGTATTCAACCGGAGTTTCGCACGCGCGGCAGCACCTTCCGCAGCACACACGCACCGCCTTGTATATCTCCTCCTTCGACGGGAGAGATATATCGATTTCTCTTGAATTAATAGCTATATTCATTAAAACACCACACTTTCATTGCAAAAATACGAGCACTACTAATAATTTTAGACCCGAAATTTGCGTTTGTCAATAGGAAAAATATTTTTTTGCGAAAAACTATTGACTTTTTTAATAGGATGGCTCATAATATAGGCTGAGAAAAACTGTATGCTATTATTTTACTGTTTTCCGTTAGAGCGGATTGAATCTCTCCCCGGCAAATTCTGAAATAATACAAACGGGGCGAGGCGCCCCGGCATTATCCAATCTTAATCATTTTTACAGGTGGTTACATTATGAACAACATCAGAGCCCTCAGAAAAAAAGCGAATCTTTCGCAGCTTGAGCTTGCCGAGCTGTGCGGAGTGCATCAGACCGCCATCAGCCAGTGGGAAAAGGGCAGAACAAATCCGGACACCGATATGCTCATCGCGCTCAGCCAGATTTTTCACTGCTCAATCGGCGCCATTCTCGGGCTTGACGCGCCCGACGACCCCGTGATGATTCCCGTCAAGGGTTTTGTGCAGGCGGGCGTTATGACCTTTATTGAGGATGAGGATGTGTGCGAGTTTATCGCCATCTCACCGGAGCTTGCGCGGCGCGGCGAATTCTGCGGCCTCACGGTGAAGGGGCAGAGCATGTATCCCCTTCTGCAAAACGGCGACACGCTTGTCATCAAGGTGCAGGCGAATGCCGAGGATAACGACATAGTCGTTGCGATTGAAGGGCACGAAAACGCAACTCTCAAGCGTCTCAAGGTGCTCAAGAACGGCATTCTGCTTATGGCGGAAAACCCGGATTATAACTCCATTTTCTACACCAAGGAGCAGGTGGCAAAACTGCCCGTGACCATATTCGGCAAAGCGGTGGAGCTCAGAAGGGAAATATAGAGCGCCGGCAAAGGCGCATACTGATGGCGGCGCTGCCGCCATTATTTTTTGCTCTGCCGTAAGATGTTTTCCGGCGTACGATTGCGCGATATTGTGCAAAATAGGATTTTAAATACAGTATTGACAAAATGAATATTTGCCTATATAATAAATAATCGATAATACAAAGGGGCGTATTGCGCCCTCATGCTGAAACAAGGAAGTGGTTACAATGTCCGTTAAAAAGCTTAAGTATTTCGCGGGCGGTCAGTGGCTTGACTCCAAGACCGACAAGTACATGGATGTCTATAACCCCTCAACAGGCGAGGTTATAGCTCAGACTCCCTGCTGCACCAAAGAAGAGGTTGACTATGCCGTGGCGTGCGCCAAAAAGGCGTTCCCCGCCTGGAGCGACACCCCCGTTATGAAAAGGGTGCAGATAATTTATGACTTCCGCGATCTCCTCATCGCCCACATGGACGAGCTCACAGAGCTGTGCGCCAGAGAAGAGGGCAAGGTGTGGGCAGAGGCCAAGGGCGACATCCTCAAGGTCAAAGAGCCCGTTGAGCTTGCGCTTTCCGCTCCCTCGCTCCTCATGGGTGAGAGCATCCGCGACACTTCCTCCGGATACGACACCACACTTTACAGAGAGCCCGTCGGCGTTTTTGCCGGCATCGCTCCTTTCAATTTCCCCGGCATGATTCCCATGGGCTGGATGACTCCGATGTGCATCGCCTGCGGCAACACCATCGTTATCAAAGCCGCTTCCATGACTCCGATGACCTGCATGCGCATTGCCGAGCTCTGGCAGGAGGCCGGCCTTCCCGACGGCGTTGTCAATATCGTGACCTGCTCAAGGGTTGAGGCGGACCAGCTGCTTGACCATCCCGATGTAAAGGGCATCACCTTCGTCGGCTCCACATCCGTCGGCCTTCACATCTATTCAAGAGCCGCCGCCAACGGCAAGAGAGTTCAGTGCCTGTGCGAGGCAAAGAACCACGGCCTTGTGCTTGAGGACGCCGC
>DBWO01000016.1:29858-30040 GCA_002309055.1 Ruminococcaceae bacterium UBA1236 | reverse complement strand
GAGCTCAAAATCGGCCCCGCTTATGAAAAAGACAGCCAGCTCGGCCCCGTTGTATCCGCGGAGCACAAAAAGAGCGTGCTTGACTGGATAAACAAAGGCCTCGAAGAGGGCGCGAAGCTCGTGCTTGACGGCAGGGATGTAAAAGTGCCCGGCTACGAAAACGGCTTCTACATCGGCCCCAC
>DBWO01000016.1:19730-29795 GCA_002309055.1 Ruminococcaceae bacterium UBA1236 | reverse complement strand
GAAGAAGGCCTCGCCGTTATGAACGCAAATCCCTTCGCGAACGGCTCCGTTATCTTCACCCAGAGCGGTTACTACGCCAGAGAGTTCACCAAGAGGACCGACGGCGGCATGGTCGGCGTTAATGTCGGCATCCCCGTTCCCGTGGGCGTGTTCCCGTTCACCGGCCACAAGAAGTCATTCTTCGGCGATCTTCACTGCCTCGGCAAAGACGGCTTCCGCTTCTACACCGAGACCAAAGCCGTAACTACCCGCTGGTTTGACGAGGAAGAGATGAAAGCTCAGCACGTTGACACCTGGGACGGCTCCGTCGGCGGAGACCTGAAGTAAATTCAGAATTAAGAATGAAGAATTAAGAATGACGGGGTCCTGCGGACGATAGAGCGGTATGCAATCGGTAGGGGTGATTATCAATCGCCCGTTAAAGGATTTGCACGGTACCGGTAGGGCAAGGATTCATCCTTGCCGCACAGGGATATGCGTCAGCATAATATAATCACCCAGCGCATTTCCGAAATTCGATTCAATCCGCCTTCGGCATATTGGAATGTCGGCCCTGCATCCTGAATTCATAATTATCAACAATTATTTCCTTCCGGGCTTGGAATCCCGGCGGGGTTCAGATAAAGAAACCAAAAAATTGCTCACAAAGAAAGAAGGAAACTAAATGAAGAAAATGAACAAAAAGCTCATTTCCATCCTGCTGAGCCTGGTTATGGTTCTCGGCACGGTCGCAGTCGGCTTCACCGCATTTGCTGCGGAGGGCTATACGCAGGTCAACAATGATTATCACATCAATGCTTCCGAGAATAAGCTTGAACCGCATGTTTACGGTGCTTACGATGCTTCAACCGGTACTGCGGTATGTACTCTCTGTGACTATGTTCACAGCTGCAGGGAAAACGGTCATGTTGATGCAGATGAAAACTGTGTGTGTGACCTTTGCGGAGAAGAATCACATATAGATAAAAATGTTCAGGATCATTACTGTGACAGATGCGGTGCATACACCCATACATGGCTTCTTCATGAACATGCCGATGCTACATGTGATTCAGGGGACTACTATGTTTACCGCTGTCTCACCTGCGGCTATGCTCATGAAGAAACAATCGGAGAGAATACCGGAACTTACAACCATGATGAAAACGGTACTCCGCTTGTTTATGATAATCCCTATGGTGACAGCAAGGGCGTTTTTCAGACAATCAAGATTATTCCCGGCTACACAATGGCTCTCGGTCATTACTTTGATTTCTCATCAGAGAATGTTAAAATTACATGGTCCGGTCTTGAATCTGAATCAGCTAACCCTTACATCAGAGCCACTGGTGAATTTAAATGCGCGAGATGTGGTTTTACAGTAACGGTTTCAGTTGAAAATCTTGAAGAAACAAGCAGCGGTAAGATTGAAATTCTTTCCGAGCTTGCCGAGCCGACCTGCCAGTCCGGCATCACTCAGTACAAGGCGACTTTCAAGGTTCCCGAAGGCAATGACCCTTCAATGTATAAAGTTTACACCGACACACAGGTCAGCAATTACGGAAAACTTACCGATCATGTGCCGGCAGAGGCTGTGGAAGAGAACAGAGTTGAACCTACCTGCACAAAAGACGGCAGCTATGATTCCGTTATTTACTGTAAATTCTATGATATCTGCGGAACGGAATTAAGTAGAGAAAAAGTGATTATTCCTGCAACCGGTCATACTCCCGATGCGGCGGTGGAAGAAAACAGAGTTGAGCCCACATGTACGGAAGAGGGCAAGTATGATACTGTTGTTTATTGTTCTGTTTGCGGCGACGAAATAAGCAGGAAAACAATCAAAATCAATCCGCTTGGGCATACTCCTTCTGAGGCTGTGGAAGAAAACAGAGTTGATCCTACATGTACAGAAGAAGGCAAATATGATTCGGTTGTTTATTGCTCGGTTTGCGGCGATGAAATAAGCAGAGAAGAAAAATCGATAGATCCTCTTGGCCATACTCCTGCAGAGGCGGTTCATGAAAATGAGGTTGAACCTACATGCGGAGACGAAGGAAGCTATGATTCTGTCGTTTACTGCTCAGTTTGCGGAGATGAAATAAGCAGAGAAACAATTGCGATCCCTGCAACTGGAAATCATGATTTTAACAACCTCGGTTTCTGCAAGGTTTGTGGTGCTCATGATTGTGAAAATTTCGGTCACTCATATGTCGGTGGCTTTGAAGCGGATGATACCGGTCACTGGAAGGTTTGCGCCTACTGCGGAGCTATTTCAAGTGACGGCGATCCTGAGCCTGATGGACAAATCGGTGAACACGTGGATAACAACACCGATGGAATGTGTGATATATGCGGATACTCAAGCGGACACAAATGGCAACTTATCAATCACGCAGATCCCTCCTGTACAACGACAGGTTATGATGAGTATAAATGTACTTTCCATGAGGATGAAACTAAAAAAGTAGAGATTCCTGCTATAGGTCACTATTGGTATGATGATTCCAAAGAGGAAGACAGACAGTATGTAGATTTTGAGTTTTCCTCGAATTTTGAGTCGTGCACACTTACATTCAAGTGCAGACGTCCCGAATGCGGACACACAGTTTCCTATACAGTTTACACAAGCCCCAGCGATGTAGGTGCTGTTCTTGCAAGCGCAAAGACAAAGAAAGCAATTGCAAAGCAGGTTCCTCCCGATTGTGAGAGTGGCTCTGGTTTACGCTATTATGCTATATTCACAATAAGCGGTGTTCTGAGAGAAATGAATCTTGATATAACACCTGCAACTGAAGATCAGCCCGGAATGTCAACAATCAATCAGATGATTAACAGTGATCCTGCACTTCAGGATATTGTTAATACCGAGGGACTCGATCCTGGAATTAATGCAAACGAATTAGGCTTCATTTGTATGTACACCATTGAGGACGGAGCAGAGCCCGCACTGGGTCATATCTATGAAGATAAAGACCAGATGAGATACAAGAACGAAAGTGGCGAATGGGTTGAAGGTCCGAATTATCATCCTAACGGAGACGCGACCTGTGGAAAAGACGGAACAAGAACGGCAACTTGCGACAGATGCGGCAAGTTAAGTGACAATGTTCCCGATGTGGGCTCGGCTCTTGAGCACGTTTTCTCCGATCCGGAAGTTACTCCTGCAACATGTACGGAACCCGGCCTTGAAAGAGGCGAATGCACAAGATGTCACCTTGTTACTGAAAATGTTCTTCCGGCACTCGGTCACGATTTTGACCCCTCAACCGAGAAGACCGTTGCTCCCACCTGCACCGAGCAGGGATACAGTGAAGGTTATTGTACAAGATGTGGGCAGACTGTTAAAGGCAACTATGTTCCCGCTCTCGGTCATGATTTAGGCGACTGGGTTACTTATAAGGATGCAGTCTGTGACAAGGACCGCGTTGAGAGGCGCTACTGCTCAAGGTGCGATTATTACGAAGAGAGAGAAATCCCCGGTTCCGCACCCGGTCATTCCTACAAATATGAATATATTGATGAGAATAGACATGGATTAGTTTGCGAAACATGCGGATCAACGGCCGGCAGATCTGAGGCTCATATTGACGCTGATTACAACTTCGTTTGTGATTACTGCAACCATGAGCTTGACTTCTGGCATCACTGGATGCACTATATGGTCGGTCTGCCCACATACGGCTTCAGCGGCTTCACAAACATGGTCATGACATTCTTCACAAAAATGGTAAACTTCTTCACACAGTACATGATTAACTTCTAAACCTTTTCCGGAGGAGTTCAAATGAAAAAACTGATTGCTGTTTTGCTTGTTGCGGCGCTGGCTTTTGGTTTTGCGGCCTGCGGCAGCAAATCGAATAACACCGAAGAAACAACCCTTGCTCCGTGGGAATCCACAGAGGAAGATGTAACATCGGAAACCGCCGAGGCGACCTCCGAAGGCTCAGCCGAAGAGAGCACCGCTCAGGCCGAAAAAACGACTGAGGCGGCCTCAGAGGGCGCAAGCGAAACGGAGACCTCCGCTGAGGAAACCACCGAGGCGGCAAAGAAGCCCGAGACCAAGGCGGAAATCCTCGCGGCCTATACCGCGGTTATGAATCAGGCGAAGAAAGACGCTCCCGCTTTCAACAAAGTGGAGTATCAGGAGCTTCCCGACGACGCGAACTCAAGAGTTGTGTCAAAGGGAGGAGCCGTTGTAAACGCCGCGCTCAAGTTGGCTACTCACTTCATGACCACCGAAGAGGACGCGAAGGCGGACCCCGAAATCAAGGAGAAGGGCAACAATATGCGCTCCTGGCCCGTGTGCAAATCGCAGAAGGGCTGCATTGTGACCGACCCGAACGCCGTCAAGAGCGCAAAGTGCGAAGAGCTCTCAAACGGCAACTACAAGATTACGATAGTCCTTAAGGATGAGTCCAATCCCGAGCCCGCCCCCGACGGCGGCACCACCGCCCCGAGCAACCACGGCGGCATGTTTGCCCCGCTCTCCAAGGCGGAGATTGACGAAAACCTTAACGGCGGCTTCGTTTCCGCGGTTGCCAAGGATATCTCCTACAGCCTTGTTTATCACGACTGTGAGGCAGTCCTCGTCTATAACCCCAAGGACAACCACGTGGTATCGCTTGACCAGACCATGCGTGTGCGCATCTCAGGTCAGGGCAAGGTTGCCGGCATACAGATGGTGGTTGACAAGCAGGAGCTCATAGACTATATGCATATATACAATATTAAGTATTGATGTACACGGAAACAATTCCGCAGTATTGATTTACCTATGAAAAGCTGCCGCAGTAACCCTGCGGCAGTTGTTATAAGATAATTATGAATAGCACTTGTAGGGTAAGGATTTATCCTTGCCGTCAAAAGGATGTCCGGAGGACAATATGATCCCCTTCGAGCTTGTGACAACGATGTAGGGCAAGGATTTATCCTTGCCGCCCCGGGATGTCCGGAGAACAATATAAACACCCTTAAAGGTGTGATTGAATATGAAATCTTACCCTGAGCGCAAGCGTATAAGACTCAAGGATTTTGATTACGCATCTTACAATTACTATTTTGTGACCGTCTGCACCGCAGACAAAAAGTATTTGTTCGGTATGGGTAATCATTTAAGCAAATACGGCATAATTGCGCAGGAAAAACTGCTTGAAATACAGAATCATTATGATTGTGTCACAGTTGATAAATATGTGATTATGCCGAATCATTTACATGCAATTATCGCTGTTGAATCTTCAGACAATGATAAAAACAGGCCGACACTCGGAACAATTGTCGGAGCATATAAGGCGAGTGTCAGCCGTGAAATACATAAAACCAATCCGAAGCTTAATATCTGGCAATCACGCTTTTACGACCATGTAATACTCTGCACGGCAGATTATGAAAATGTGTGGACATATATTGATGACAATCCTCGAAGATGGCAGGAAGATGAATACTGTTGATATTATGCTCCGCATATCCTTTGGCGGCAAGGATGAATCCTTGCCCTACAAGATATTTATCAATAAATGCAATCAATCTTAATCTCGGAGGAAAGGAATACCTATGGAAAAGATTCTGACACAAGGCAGAAAATTTGTTGACGAAGGCGGCAGAGAGCGCATATTCAACGGCGTCAATCTCTGCGACAAGGGCGCGCATAAAAACGGCAAAAGGGTTTACGAGCTTCCGTTTGACGAAAAGGTGATTTCGCGCCTTGCCGAAAACGGCTTCAATATCGTGCGCCTCGGTATTATCTGGGACGCCGTGGAGCCGCAGCCCCGTAAATATGACGAGGAGTATCTCGACAGGGTTCAGGCGGTTGCCGACCTCTGCGAGAAATACGGCATATATTTTTACCTTGATATGCACCAGGATCTTTATGCGAGCAACGATGCCGGCGGCGACGGCGCGCCTCTCTGGGCGGCAAAAACCGGCGGCGCGGAGTTCAAGCCCGCAAAATTCGTGTGGGCAGAGGGCTATTTCTGGGGCAAGGCGGTTCAGAATTCCTTCACCGCGTTCTGGAATAACGAAAAAGTTGACGGCGTGCCTCTTCAGACCTATTTTCAGGATATGTGGAAGCATGTTGCCGAAAGGTTCAAAGATCACCCGGCGCTCTTCGGCTTTGATGTGCTCAATGAGCCGTATCCCGGCGTTGAGGGCGGCAAGGTGTTCCGCTCGCTTATAGCAAATGTTGTTAAAACGGGCCTTCTCGACAAGCGATTTGCAATAAAAGACGCCGCGAAGAATGTGCTCAGCGGCAATGTTATCGCCTGTCTTGACCCGTTCGCGGATTATTCCCTTTTCCGCAAGGTTACGAGAGCGGGCGACAGGATAATAAAAGAATTTGACACAGGCGCCTATTCAAGCTTTATCAACGCGACGGCCGCGGCAATCCGCGAGGTAACGGATAACGGCATCATTCTTATGGAAAACAGCTATTATTCAAACCTCGGCATTCCCTATTCGGCCCCCGCCGTAACCGTTAACGGCGAGCGCGAATCAAAGCTGTGCTTCGCACCTCACGCTTACGATTTTATGGTTGACACGCCCGAGTACAAATACGCCAGCAATACAAGAGTCGGCGGCATTTTCGACGAGCACAGAAGAAGCCAGCAGCGCCTTGATGTGCCCCTGATCGTGGGTGAGTGGGGCGGCACGAGCGACGGCACCGACTGGCTGCATCACATAAGATACCTGCTTGATAAATTCGACAGCTTCAAATGGGGCCAGACCTATTGGGCTTATTATGACGGCCTGCTTGACGCTCCCATTATGGCGGAGCTTCGCAGAACATACGCAAAGGCCGTCAGCGGCTCCATTGACAGCTATTCATGGGACAGAGAGAATAATGTTTACACCCTCGAATACACACAGGAGGGCAAGTTCGCCGGGCCCACGGTTATCTACCTTCACGCTGAGCCGAAAGAGGTTGAGGCGACCGGTAAATATCAGATAAAGGGCAGTGAGCTCACGCTCAAAACGAAGCCCGGCAAGAATAAGATTGTTATTTCCTTCTGAGAGGAGCCCCCACAATGAAAAACGGCATTAAAATAGGTAAATACACCGTTTCGCCGAAGCTTTTCATCGCCCTTGCGGCTGTGGTGATTGTGATTATCGCCGCGTGCGCAGGGGTTGCCGGCGCGCGAAAGCACAAGGCGGATGAAACGGCGAAGCAGCTCGGCTGCAACTTTGACACGGACGGATTTGAGGATGTCACCGACGTTGTCTGCCTTAACGAAACAATGGCGGTTTTTACAAATTCACAGGGCAAAAAGGGCATTATGACCCTTGACGGCACCGTGACGCAGGAGGCAAATCAGAATGCCGTTTACACCGTGAGCGACAAATGGCGCAGCATAAAATATGTGTGCGAGGGTCCGCTTTCCGAGTATCTCCTGCTCATAGACCCCGAGACCGCGACCGTGACCTCAAGGCAGTATCACGGCCCGAAGGAGCCCGAAAAAACGGCATACTGGAGCAGCACGGGCAATCATCTCGCGTGGTATGATGAGCTTGGTTACGCCGGTGAAGTGCTCAAGACGGACGCCGGCCTCGAAGAAGGTTTATATCCTGTTAAAACATCACCCGAAGACGGTGAAAAATACGGCTTTATAAACGAAAACCTCAGCCTTGAAATCGCTCTGCTTTATGATGGTGCGGGCGAGTTTTCGGAGGGCGTCGCCCCCGTTAAAAAGGGAGCCAAATGGGGCTATATCAACGAAAAGGGTATGACCGCCGTTGAATATGAATACGACCCCATCGGCGAAAGCGGAGCTTATTCCTTTAAAAACGGGCTCGCTCCCGCTTGCAGGGGAGGTCTGTGCGGCATAATCAACAAAAGCGGCAAAGCCGTTGTGGCGTTTGAGTTTGACAGCATCCTTCAGGGAAGCTCCGGCAAATATATCGCGAAAAAGAGCGGCGTTTGGGGCATTATCACCGTGAACGAGGAAACCATAAAGGCCGAGAGCACCGCCGCCACCACCGAGAAGCCCTCCTCATCCGTTATGAAGGGTAACTACAAGGTGACAACCGCAGGCAGTTCCCTGAACCTCAGGGCGTCCGCCGACACTAACGCCCCCGTACTCGCGCGAATCCCCAACGGAACGGTAATTACTGTTACAAAAACCGCCGACGGCTGGGCATACACCACATATAATTCCGCCTCCGGATGGGTCAGCGCGGACTACATAACCGAGGTTGAAACGCAGCCCGAAACCGCTGCGGAAACATCTGCCGGAACCGCCGCAAACAACTAAATTTTACAGCGAACATAAAAAAATCTTGACAAATCGCTGAAAAATGTTATAATACACTTGCAAGTGCTAAACTTGTATTTGTGAGCAACAAATGAAAAGCCATCCGGTAAAATGCGTAGAATGTTAATCGTTCTGCGCATTTTACCATTTTTAATAAAAAGCAGGCTCATTGCTGAACCTGCTTTTTCCTTAATTTATGTTTTTATCTCTGCAAAGCGGTTTTTGCGCGGCTATTTCGTGCTGTCTATGTCATTATCGCTCTCATCCTCACTGTTATCCCCGCTGTTATCCCGGAAGTCTTCTTCGCTGTCATCATTTTTCTTATGATCAAGCGCGAGGCCGAGGCTGACTCCGATACACAGGCCGACCGGAATCCACAAGCCGATATTATGGGTTGCCGCTCCGACGGCCGCCCCGATTGCAAGGCCTATGCATATGGCAATTGCCAAAACTGATGATTTGTTATTATTCTTGTTGTTATTATCGTTCATCGGAATATGCCTCCTTGAATCCCGGTGTGACGGCATACAGCAGACCGTCTGTTATTTCCTTACAAACTCACCGATTTCCTTCTCAAGAAGGCGGAAAACATTTGCGATAAGATATCCGTCCGCGATTGCGTGATTGAGGCGAACGGTCACGGGCATAATAAGCCTGCCGTTTTCCTCCCTGTATTTTCCCCAGTTCACAATCGGGGCAAAATACAGATAGCCGTCGGGAAGTTCAATATTCAGCGAATCATAAGAGAGCCACGATATATATGAGGCGTCGAACCAGTTTGGGTGATTCGCCGCGTCGAGCAAATACTCTCGCGTTTTCTTCGCTTCTTCAACATCCCTGAGCGCGCCGGCGTAGAATTTTTCATAGTCCTCGCAGTACTGCGTATATACGGGCGTGCAGGTTTCCGTGTCCTCGTGAAAAACATACTGCGCGGGATTGATAACGTCATAACAGATAAGTTCATCCGTCTGCCAGAGATAGCCCATTCTGTAATCCTCGCGGGAATTGAGAACCTTTGAAAGAATGTAAAGAAAGTTGATATAGAATTTTGTTCCCGTTTCTTTTGAATACGCGGCAAGCTCCGTGACATCCACTCTTGCCGTCATAGAGGTTGAGCACTTGCAGTCCTCGGAAAAATGGCGGAACACGCCTTTGCGGTAGTAAGTCTCTTTGTCAATAACCTTGTAGTTCATTTGCTTTCGCCTCATAAATTTCAATAAGTTTTAATTATTATATCGCAAAAAGGCCTTCCGGGTCAACAGAATTAAACCGCCCCGCCGGTTTATTTTTCTTATACCGGCTTGTAAAGGCTTCTCAGATGTTATATTATAGAGAAAAGATTAAAAACGGGAAAGCAGAACAGGAGAGTGAACGATGAAAGCAATCAGCACAGCGCTCGCGGCGATACTGGCGTTTTTGACCGCTTTGTCACAGTTGATTTTCACCCCCGGGGTAATAAGAATTGATTTTGACAGCGTTACCGGCGAAATGAAGCCGGTTCACGGCATCGGCAGGATGCCCGAATACGAAACGGACAGTGAAGTCAACAGATATTTCACAGAGGCGAATATGCCTTACTGCCGCACTCACGATATAAACGAAACGGATATCCACCGCATTTTCCCCGATTTCTCAAAGGATGTCAACGATGAGAGCTCTTATAATTTTACGGAGTGTGACAAGGTTATCGCGGCAATCGCCGATACCGGCATGAAGCCGTTTTTCCGCCTCGGTATCAGCTACAGCGACCCTGTGGCGGCGCACGATTTTCTTGTGCCTCCCGCCGACTATACCAAATGGTCGCGGATTTGCGAGCATATAATTCTACACTATAACG
>DBWO01000016.1:12124-19670 GCA_002309055.1 Ruminococcaceae bacterium UBA1236 | reverse complement strand
GAAAACAGCGATGATATCGCGGATAATCATTTCTGGATAGGCACCGATGAAGAATTCTTTCGCCTTTACGACACAGCCGCAAAGTATCTGAAGGAAAAATTCCCCGATCTTAAAATCGGCGGTTACGGTTCCTGCGGCTTTTACGCGCTGACGAAAACGAACGCATTAAATACCGGCGCTACACCGAGAAATCAGTATTTTATCACTTACTTCCTGAATTTCCTCGATTATATCAAAGAGCATAATTCTCCTATGGACTTTTTCACCTGGCACAGCTACACCACAACCGGAAAGAACGCCCGCTATATTGAATATGTAAAAGAAAACCTTGAGAAAGCAGGCTACGGGGAAGCGGAGATAATCTGTGACGAGTGGAATTACAACCCCACCGAAAATGACAAAATCGACCGCCGCTACGGCGCGAATCAGACCTCCATGCTGATTATGTTTCAGAATGAAGGCCTTGATATGGCTCATTATTATGACGGCGATGACGACGGACTGATGTGGGCGGGCCTGTTCGTAAACGGCCGTCAGCCCTCCTCCGCGTATTACGGCTTCCGGGCGTTCGGCCAGATGTATGAGCTGGGCAGTCAGGCTCAGATAAAAAACCTGAGGCTTTACACCGACCTTTACGCGGCTGCCGCCACGGGTGAAAACGGGCAGGCGCTTCTTATCGCGAATGTGAGCGAAAAAAAGGACCGCAGACTCGGGATTGACGCCGGGGAATACAAGCCCGTAAAGTGTATGACCGTAAACGAAAACTGCGAATGGACCGAAATACCTCTGCCGGATAAAATAGAAAGCGGGCAGATGCTTTACATTACTTTTGCAAAATAACGGAGGATGAGACGCGTTTACGGAAACACGGCGTTTTTATTACCATATCAGATAACAGAAAAGAGACAAGTCCCAAAGGGCTCGTCTCTTTAATCTTTTGTTTAAGTCTTAAGTCTTTCTCTTACTTCCTCGGCCCGTTTTGCGTCTCTTGCGGTGATGGAGTCTATGCCGTCGTATTTCACCGAGATTGTCGCGGGCTGCATCTCAACGATAAGAGCGTTAATTGTTTCAATCGGAATATCCGGATTGCCGTTTACGGCGCCGAGACGTACGAGTGAAATCATTTCCATAAATTCGTTTGTGCTCAGGAGTCTCGCATTCTGGAGCAAGCCGAGCGCGCGGAAAATCTTATCCTCTTCCGAGGGGGTCTTTATGCTCTTTTCTCTGGCGGTTCTCTCCTGCGCGACGAGCTGGAGCACTATTGACTTAAGATTCGCGAGCGCGGTTTCCTCGGTTATGCCGAGGGTGATGCAGTTGCTCACTCTGTAAATATCGCCGGCGGGCTGAATCCTGTTGCCGTAGGCGCCCGATATATTGATGCCGAGCTTAGAAACAGTTGCCGCGAGACGCGGAATCTGGCCGAGCGCGGTGAGGGCGGGCAGGTGCACGAGCACAGAGGCCTTCATTGCCGTGCCGAGGTCGGTGGGCAGGCTTGTGAGGTAGCCTATTCTCTCGTCAAAGGCGTAGTCGAGTTTTTCATCAAGCAGTGAGTCAATCTCATCACAGCGCTTGAATGCTTCTTCAAGATTGAGGCCGCTTTCGACCGCCTGGATTTTGATGTGATCCTCTTCACAGAGCATTATGCTCATGCTCTCGTCCTGTGATATCAGAAGGGCGGCGCCTTCCTTGCGGTCCGTGAATTCGGGGCTTATCACGTGCCTCTCCGCGAGCGAAATCGCCTGCATCCTCGAGAGGTCCTTCATTTCCATATAAGCGAGCGAGGTGTTGCCGCCCTCGAAAACGGCGGTTTTCACCATTTCGTTCACCTTGTTTTTGCCCTCGGCGTCAAGGCGCGAGGGGAAGGGAAATTCCGCGAGGTTTCTCGAAAGGCGTACTCTTGTGGAAAGAACAATATCGCTTTCGGGGCCTTTGGTGTTATACCATTTATTCATTATTATTCTCTCCTTTCAGCGCTTTTAATTCATCCCTGATTTTTGCCGCATCTTCAAAATTCTGGCTCGCTACAGCCTCATCCATAGCGGACTGCAGTTTGGCAATTTTCTCCTCGGCGCTCTCCTCTTTGGGAGCGCTGTTCACGCTCCTGCTGACTTTGCCGGAGTGCCTTGTTTTGCCGTGAATTCGCTGGAGCGAAGGCTTGAGTCTGTCATAAAATGTGGTGTAGCAGTTGGCGCAGCCTACTCTTCCGTCGCGGATAATGTCGTTGAACGACGCGCCGCATTTTTCGCATCTCTTCACATCTCCGATTCTATGGCCGGGAAGCGCGTCGCTGAGAAATCCGCCGAAGAAATCGGACAGGCTGAAATCAAAGCCGGAGAATATGTCCGAATAACCCAGGTGATTGGCGCACTCGGAGCAGAGATGGCTCTCCGCCGTATCGCCGTTTATAATCTGTTTTATGTGTGTGTTGGCTTCATTTTTGCCGCAGTTCTGGCATAACATCATTTATCATCCTTTCCGTAAGCTAAAAGCATTTGTTTGAGAATTGACGCTCTCACGGCATCCCTCTGCTCTGTTGGCAGGGGGCGAAGGGCGCTGTCGTCAACGGCGCTGAGCATCAGCCTTGCGCCGCTCTTGTCAATCACGCCTCTTGAGAGCAGGTTAAGTATGCACGAGCGCGCCGCGAGCGGGTCTATGGATGTGCCTGCCGAGTTTACGGCGTGCATAATCGCGGTGGGGGAGTCAAGCGACACGCGGGTTATTTTGACATAACCTCCGCCGCCCCTGCGGCTCTCCACGATGTAGCCGTGCTCGGGAGTAAAGCGCGAGGATATAACGTAATTAATCTGGCTCGGCACGCATCCGAGCGACTGGGCCAGGTCATTCCTCCTGATTTCGGTTGTGCCTTCCTTTTCAAGCATATCAAGGAGCATGCGCGTTATCTGACTTGAAAGACTTGAACTCACGGCCCATCACCTCTTTTCACTTCTTTGACCTTTTCTGACTTTAAACACATTATAGTCAGAGAAAGTCAAAAACGCAAAGGTCAAAAAAGGTCAAAACACGATACAGGATGTGTGTACGGCGGTAAAATCTCGCTTATACTTCGTTTTTCTCATTTTTTCTCGCTTTTTCATCGGCTATATCCGTTCTTGCAATTTTTATATAATTATGTTATCATTAAAATCTAAGCGATTTTTGTGAGGTGAGTGAAATGGCGGCCCCTCTTGCGGACAGAATGCGTCCGAAAACAATTGAAGATATGGTGGGGCAGGAGCATCTGCTTGCTCCGGGCAAGCCCCTGAGAAACATTATAGAATCGGGTGAACTGCCCAATATGGTGTTTTACGGCCCTCCGGGTGTCGGCAAAACCACACTTGCGGGCATAATAGCGAAACAGACGGACCGTCACCTCGTGAAGCTCAACGGCACTACGGCCGGCACCTCCGACATAAAGGACGCCATCGCTCAGCTTGATACGCTCAGCGGGATGAACGGTATACTCCTTTACCTTGATGAGATTCAGTATTTCAACAAACGCCAGCAGCAGTCTCTGCTTGAGAATATTGAAAACGGCAGCATCACTCTCATCGCTTCAACAACGGAAAATCCATATTTCTATGTTTATTCCGCAATTCTCAGCCGTTCTACGGTGTTTGAATTCAAAAGCGTGTCTCCCGCCGAAATTGAAAAGGCGGTAAACCGCGGCTTTGATGAAATGGCCCGGAGCAGGGGCGAGGAATACGAGATTGAGAGCGGTGTTACGGAGCATATAGCGACAGCCTGCGCGGGCGATGTGAGAAAAGCGCTTAACAGCGTTGAGCTGTGCGTGCTCTCCGCCGCGCTTGAGGGAGGCAAAAAAACAATTACGCTCGAGAGCGCCGTATCGCTCACGCAGAAAAGCGCGATGCGGTATGACAAGGACAGCGACGAGCACTATGACATAATCTCGGCTTATCAGAAATCAATGCGCGGCTCGGACCCGAATGCCGCCGTGCATTATCTTGCCCGTCTGCTCGAAGCGGGCGACCTGCCTTCCGCCTGCCGCCGCCTTATGGTGTGCGCTTGCGAGGATGTTGGGCTTGCCTATCCGCAGATTATCCCGATTGTCAAAGCGGCTGTTGACGCGGCGCTTATGCTCGGCCTGCCCGAGGCGAGAATTCCTCTCGCGGACGCGGTAATCCTCGTTTGCAACAGCCCGAAATCAAACTCGGCTTATAACGCCATCAATACCGCGATGGGTGATGTGCAAAAGGGAAGGACGGGCCCGATTCCGCGCCGGCTTCAGAACAAACACTTTGACGGTGAGGATAACCCGAATAAAGGTCAGTTTTACAAATACGCTCACGATTTCCCGGGGCACTGGGTTGATCAGCAATATCTTCCGGACGCCATCAAAGACCGTGTTTACTATGAATTCGGCGATAACAAGATGGAGCAGGCGGCAAAGGAATACCGCGATAAAATCAGGGCTCTTTCCGCGGAATCCGGGAAAAAGTAATACAGGATGCAACAAAATAACACCTTTTCAGATACAGATAATTGTTTTCGGAGTGATAAGTTTTGACGGAAGTTTTACTTGATACTCTGCTTGATACGCTCAAGCTTATTCCGTTTCTCTTTCTCACCTATCTGCTTATGGAATACATTGAGCACAAAACGGGTGAAAAGAGCGAAAAAAGAATAAGCAGAGCCGGCAGATACGGGCCGCTCCCGGGCGCTTTGCTCGGGCTTGTGCCGCAGTGCGGTTTTTCCGCCTCGGCGGCCTCGCTTTATTCGGGCGGTCTTATTTCGGCGGGCACGCTTATAGCAGTTTTTCTCTCCACCTCGGACGAAATGATACCCATACTCATTTCCGAAAAGGTTGAGCTCAGAGTGCTCGCGGAGATACTGCTCATAAAATTCACGGTTGCCGTTATAATCGGCTTCGCGGCGGATATACTGCTCAGAATTTTCAGAAAGCAGGGCAGCGACAGGCAGATTAAATCACTGTGTCAGGATGAAAACTGCCACTGTGAGGACGAGGGCATAGTGCGCTCGGCAATTCACCACACGCTCAAAATAACGCTTTTTATTCTTATAATCACTTTCGCGCTTAACACCGCGGTGCATTTCATAGGTGAGGATAACCTCGGCAAACTCTTTGTGAATATGCCTGTAGCGGGCTGCGCGGTCGCCTCCCTTGTGGGGCTCATTCCAAACTGCGCCGCTTCTGTTGTTATCACGGAGCTTTACCTCTCCGGCATAATCGGCACGGGCGCGATGATATCCGGCCTTCTTACCGGGTGCGGAATAGGTCTGCTTGTGCTCTTCAGAGCAAACAAGCACAATATGAAAGAGAACATCGCCTTCCTTGCCGCGCTTTATTTCAGCGGCGTGGTTGTGGGCGTGCTGACGGAGGCAATCGGCATATCAATTTGATAATTTTGGCGAAAAACACGCTAAAATTTACAAAATTTTAATAATTATAAAGCAAAATCTATTCCATTTGCGGTAGATTTGTGATATAATCAATCGGTAAATACCCTGATTTCATCAGGTTCAGAACAAAAACGGAGGTTTTAATTATGAAGAAAATCACATCCGTATCAAAGCGCGCTGTTGCCGTATTTATGGCAGTGCTCATGCTCTGCTCATTCACGGCGGTAACCTCATTCGCGGACATCTCCATTTCCCTTGAGGCAGGCGGCACCGTGGACGGCGTTACTCTCACAGCTTCTCCTTCCGAAAACATGACTTACACTGTCAAGAACTCCCCCACAGGGTCAAACTCCACCGTAAGCGGCAGCGTTATCACCCTCAAGGAAGTAAAGCCCGGCTCATACACATTTGAAGCCGTCGGCACGGATGAAGAAAGCGCCACCATAACCATCACCGTTCAGGAAGTTACGCTCAAAGCCGATAAGAACGATGAAGAAAGAACTCTCACCATGTCATGCGATGACGTGAGCGGCCTTACCTACAAAGTAAAGAACACATCATCTTATGCTGTAAACGGCAATCTTATTTTCAACCTTAAGTCGGGCACCGCTTACAGAGTTTACGGCTTTAAGTATGACTCCGCTGCCAAAAAACTCTATTACGGCGAGATTCTTTCCGAAAAGATTAAAGATACACAGAATCCCCCCGCAAACGTAAAACCCGTTGCCACAGCGGACAGCATCACTGTTGAATCAATCTCCGGCGCTGAGTATCAGCTTAAGATTGACGGCGGCGAGATAATCCGTGACTGGCAGGATTCCAACGTATTTACAGGTCTTGCGGTAGGTACATGGTACACTGTTTCAGCCAGACTCAAGGCAACAGACACGAAGCTCGCGAGCGAGCCGACATCCGTTTCCATAAAAACACTCCAGAACTGCAAAGATACCCCCAAGCCGGTTAACTTTACCGAGGTTACAAAGACCACTCTCACAGTTGAAGCTCTTGCTGGTTATGAGTATTCAAAAGACGGCAGCACATGGAGCACAAACAACAAGTTCACGGGCCTTACCGCAGGCAAGGACTATACCATTTATCAGAGAATAGCCGCTACAGAGGAGTATGCTCCGAGCGCGCCGGTAAGCAAATCAATCACCACCAACACCGCCGAAGTCTATAACGCCAGCGCAACCAAGCTTTCGGCTGTCAGCTGGGATGATGCGGAAAACGTCAGAGTCGGCAAAGAGAATAAGTTCATTCTTAACGGCGATATCAGAACAGACGGCAACATCCAGTGGGGCGACACGAGAATTATTCCGTATTCATTCTCGGACGGCAATACCACCATCTACAAGGCGCAGATGACAGCCAACGCCAAGGGTTCACAGTTTACCGGCAAATATAATCCCACTTCAACCGGCGAAAAGAGCATCACCGTTATTTACATCAAAGAGGAATACAAGGGCACAGACGGCTGGGTACAGGTTGGCGAGCCCATCGTTCAGAACTCAAAGGTTACCGCTCTTCACAGCGATGAAGGCGCATGGGGCTTCCTTGTTCAGATTTTAAGATTCCTCACCACCACTCTTCCCTCATATCTCCAGACCGGTATGAAGTGGCTTCAGGAGCACGGAATGTCCTTCCTTCTCTTCATCTGATTAACGGCAATTCACAAAGTAATATAAAAAAACTTTGTAATTTATAAAAATAATACTTGAAATTATGCCCTGTGTGTGATAAACTGATACGGCAATTCACACGCAGGGCTATTTTTATCGCCGGTGCGGAATACTTTCCGTTGCGGTATCAGGCCTTGCGGCGGTTGTGTCTGACAGGATACAAAATTAACTAAGGAGGAAAAATCAATGTCAGTAGTATCAATGAAGCAGTTGCTTGAGGCGGGCGTTCACTTCGGCCACCAGACCAGAAGATGGAACCCCAAGATGGCAGAGTACATTTTCACGGAGCGTAACGGTATCTACATTATCGACCTTCAGAAGACCGTTAAGAAGCTCGAAGAAGCTTATCTCTTCATCCGTGACATCTCCGCAGAAGGCGGCGACGTTCTTTTCGTAGGCACCAAGAAGCAGGCCCAGGATTCCGTTAAGGAAGAGGCAATCCGCTGCGGTATGCCCTATGTCAACGCACGTTGGCTCGGCGGTATGCT
>DBWO01000016.1:11956-12114 GCA_002309055.1 Ruminococcaceae bacterium UBA1236 | reverse complement strand
AACACCATCAAGAAGAGAATCGCAAGGCTTGACCAGCTCAAGGCTATGGAATCCGACGGCACTTTTGACCGTCTCACCAAGAAGGAAGTTACCAAGCTTTCACTTGAAATCGAAAAACTCGAGAAATATCTCGGCGGCATCACCGGCATGAAGAAGCA
>DBWO01000016.1:3071-11858 GCA_002309055.1 Ruminococcaceae bacterium UBA1236 | reverse complement strand
GACTACGTTATCCCCGGCAATGACGACGCTATCCGCGCTGTCAAGCTCATCGCAGGCGCAATGGCAGACGCTGTTATCGAAGGCAGACAGGGCGAGCAGAGCGCTCCCGCAGCAGAAGAAACCGCAGAAACCGAAGAGACCGCAGAGGAGGAATAATACATGGCATTCACAGCTTCAGATGTTAAGGCTCTCAGAGAGAAGACCAATGTCGGCATGATGGACTGCAAAAAGGCTCTCCAGGAAGCTGACGGCGATATGGACAAGGCAGTTGAAATTCTCCGCGAAAAAGGTCTCGCTTCGGCGGCAAAAAAAGCCGGCCGTATAGCGGCTGGAGGCGTTATCGGCGTTTACACCGATGCAAGCGCATCCGCTCTTGTGGAGCTTAACTGCGAAACCGACTTTGTCGGCAAGAATCCCGATTTCATCGCTCTTGCAAATCAGATTGCAAAGACCGTTGTTGAGAAGAAGCCCGCGGACCTCGATGCCCTTTCGGCAGCGACCATAGCGGACGGCAGCGTTTCAGTTGCCGACGCTATCCAGGATCTCTTCCTTAAAATCCGTGAGAATCTCAAACTCCGCCGTTTTGCCCTTGTTGAAGGCACAGCCGTTTCTTACATCCACGGCGGCGGCTCGGTAGGCGTTCTTGTTGCGTTTGATACCGACGCGGCTGACAAGCCCGAGTTTGTTGATATGGGTAAAAACGTCGCGATGCAGGTTGCGGCAATGAGCCCCGAATATCTCAGCCAGGACGATATTTCCGCTGATGAGCTCGCTAAGATGAAGAACATCACCATCGAGAGCGCTCTCAATAAGCCCGAATCCCTTCCCAAGCCCATCCTTATGGACGTTATCGCCAAGACTATCGCGGCAGGCAAATGGGAGCAGAAGGATATTGACGCTTACGAAGCAGAGAAGAACAACAAGTTCCTCTTCAATTTCCTCTCCGAGGAAGCGAAAGCCGCTCTTGCCGAGACAGCAGTCGCAGGCAAAGACGAGTATGTTGCCAACCCGATTTTCGGCAAGCTTACCGACGGTCGTATCAATAAGCAGATTAAGGAAATCTGCCTTCTTGATCAGGCGTTTGTACGCACCGATCTCTTTGACGGCACAGTAGGCGGCTACATCGGCAGCGTTGCCAAGAGCTTAGGCGCAAACATCACCGTTAAGAGCTTCACCCGCTACGCAAAGGGCGAAGGCATCGAAAAGAAAGCAGACGACTTCGCAGCAGAAGTTGCCAGCATGGTTAAATAATTTAAAAAGCAATATTAAACCCGGTCATCTTCGGATGACCGGGTTTTGCTTTTGTTTTCATTTCACATATTCTTCCAGAGGGGTTATGTCGAGGAGGGAGATATTATCTGCCGTTTTGATTATGTCAAGGACCGTGCGGCACATTTTCATAACTCCGCCGGGGGTGTTGCTCTCGGAATTGAGCACGATAATCGGGTCGTGAACGCTGAGCCTCAGCAGGAACCAGCCGTCGCCGTCTTTGCTGTTTATTCTTATGCCCTCGTAATTGTCGGGGCTCGGCTCAAGGTCCGGATTGTTTTGCGCTTCGGATTTGAAAAGCTCAATGATTTTTTCGCCCTCGGGTCTGAAATCATCGCAGAGGATTTTAAAGCGCAGTTCCTTTTCCTCAACCGGCTCTTTGAGGGCGCTTATCAGCTTCTCGAGCGAGCCGCTCTCTTTCGCGAGGGAGGCGGCTTTGATTATCAGCTTTGTCACGAGATATGCTCCGTCGTCAAGAAAATAGTTGCCCGCGAATGCCGCGTGGCCGCTTGTTTCAATGGCAAGGGGGCATTTTATACCCTTTGAGCAGAGCTCAAGCTGTTTGTTGATAACATTTCTGTAGCCCCTCTTGAAGCGAAGGTGTACGCCGCCGTTTTCTTTTATGAATTCGGCAAGGCCGTCCGATGTTACGCTGTCGGTGACTATTGTGCCGCCGGGGCAGTCTTCAAGCGCTGTTTTCGCGGCGAGAGCGACAAGCCGGTTGCGGTTAATCGCAAAGCCGCCTTTGCCTACAACAGCGGAGCGGTCAACATCCGTGTCAAAGATAACGCCCATATCCGCGCCCGTTTTAACGGTGGCGTCGGTTATGCACTGCATAGCCTGAGCATTTTCGGGATTCGGCGCGTGATTCGGGAAATTGCCGTCAGGGTCAAGATAAAGGCTTCCTTCTGTGTCCGCGCCGAGAGGAGCAAGTACATCTTTCGCGTAGAATCCGCCGACACCGTTTCCCGCGTCAACGATTATTTTAAGACCTGCCAGCGGCTTTTCGCCTGCGCCCGTTCCATCAATTATCATATCGCGGAGCATAGCGGCATATTCCGCCATAAAATCGCGGGCAACACATTTGCCGTCACCTTTGACCGGCATATCGTTTTCAGCCGCGTTTCTGAGAATGAGAGCGATATCCTCACCGTTAAGTCCGCCCTCGGGAGTGAAAAATTTAAGGCCGTTTCTGTCTTTGGGATGATGCGACGCCGTTATCTGGACAGCCGCGTCACAGCCCGCCTTAACGGTTGTCATAAACATCGCGGGGGTTGAGCAGAGGCCGCAGTCAATGACGGCTGCTCCCTTGCCCGTGAGCGCGAGTTTAACGGCGCTTGATATTCTGTCCGCGGAAAGGCGACTGTCGTGACCTACGGACACCGTGAGAGCGCTTTTGCCGAGCTTTTCGCGCGCAAAATCAACGAACGCGGCGGTGCACCGCATAACCATTTCATCGCTCATATACAGAGGATTGCTTTCGTCGCCGAGCGCATAACCCCTGATATCGCTGCCGCTTTTGAAACGTGAATAGTCCATAATCATTCTCCTTTAGCGAATGTTTCGTCGGATACGCCGAGAAGGAAGGAATACATCGGCGAAAACGCCTTGTAGTATCCGCGGATTATTTCAATTATTCTTTCATCCGCAAGTTCGTCAAGTTCGCCGCTGTATGCGATAAAGCCGAAGCTCTTCTTTATATAATACGGCTCCATACCCTTGGGGCAGTCCGCAGGCATGCGCTTATATTCTCTGCCGAAAAGCTCCGCGCCCGTTTTCTCACACTTGCGCACGGCGGCTCTGAATTCGGCGGTGTTTTCACGGATTGCTTTCCTGAAATTCTGCATAAGCGCCGCTCCGTCACCGAAAAAGCCGATACCGAGCGAATAGTTTGAGGGTGTAACCTCAAACCAGAAACAGGGATAGCCCTCCCACTGATGTTTGTCGCGCATAAACATTATCCAGACATTTTCGCGGTAAAGCGCCTTGTCTTTGGTATATCTTGTGTCTCTTCTGATTCTCGAAACCATTTTAACAGGGTTCGCATTAATAACGGGGTCAAGCTCAAGCAGCTCCGCGCCGATTTCGCCTGCAATCTGCCTCATCGGCACTATTACCCCTGATTTGATTTCTTCTTTATGCGCTTCGTAAAAATCGCGCGAGTCTCTGAATCTGTTGTCTGCCAGCAGAAAAAGCGATTCTCTGCTTATTCCGTCATATTGCATCAAAGCAGCCCCTCTCTGTCAAGCGATTCGGCCGCGAGCATAACGGCCGTTTTACCGCTCGGGAAATTGATTCCGCCCTGCATCCACACGGCGTAGGGCTCCCTTAAAGGAGCGTCGGCGGAAAGCTCGATTGACGAGCCCATTATGAAGGCGCCTGCCGCCATAATCACCTTGCTGTCATAGCCGGGCATATCCCATGGCTCGGGCGAAACAAAGGAGTCAACGGGTGCGCCGGACTGTATGCCCCTGCAGAACGCGCAAAGGCGCTCGGGGTTTTCAAGGCAGATGCTCTGAATTATGTCGTGCCTGACCTCATCGCTTGACGGGCTGACTTTAAAGCCGGCCTCCTCAAACAGAGCGGCGGCAAACACAGCGGTTTTAAGCGCGGATGTGACAACATTCGGTGCGTTGAATATGCCCATAAACATGTTGCGGTTTTCGCCTAGGGTGCAGCCGACCTCTTTGCCGAGACCCGGCACCGTTGCCCTGTATGAGCAGAGCTCAACGAGGTCCCTTTTGCCGGCGATATAACCGCCTGTGCGGGCTATCGACCCGCCCGCGTTTTTGATAAGCGAGCCGGCTATGATGTCCGCGCCCGCTTCGGTCGGCTCCGTCTTTTCGGTGAATTCGCCGTAGCAGTTGTCAACCATAACAACCGTGCCCTCTTTTTTGTGAGCAACGGCGGCAATCTCCGAAATTTCTTTGACCGAAAGACTCGGCCTTAAGGAATAGCCCCTTGAGCGCTGAATATACACCATTCGCGGCTTTATTCCGCTGACTGCTCTTTCAATCGCGGCGAGGTCGGGCATTCCGTTTTCGTCAAGGTCAACCTGCGCATATTTTACGCCGTAATCGGCGAGAGAGCCCATATTGCTCCCCGTGATGCCGATAACGGGCTGAATTGTGTCGTAGGGTTTGCCGGTGACGCACAGCATTGTGTCGCCCGGTCTCAGTATGCCGAAAAGGGCAATACCGAGAGTATGTGTGCCGCAGGTGAATGAGTGGCGCACAATCGCGTCCTCAGCTCCGAATGCGTCGGCGTAAACGGCATCGAGTTTCTCTCTGCCTCTGTCTCCGTATCCATAGCCGGTGCTGCCGGAAAAATCCGCCTCGGCAACCTTGTTTTTTATGAAGGCGGCAAGCACTTTCTGCTGATTGTATTCGCCTATGGCTTCAATCTCCGCAAAACGCGCGCTCGCCTTTGAGAGGGCTTTTTCCGAAAGGGCGTTAACTCTCTCGCCTATATCAAAGAAGGCCATATCACCATCTCCTGTAAATCCTGTTGAGGTTTCTGAAGAATTCCCTGTCCGCGTTAAGAAGCTGCTCTTTTGTCACCCTGTAGCTCCAGTTGCCGGAGGCAACTCCCGGGGTGTTTATACGCGTGTCCGAGCCGTACATAAGGAAATCCTGCACGGGAATCACCGCGAGGCGGCTGACGGATTTGAACACCTCTCTTATGAGAAGCGGTGAGGCCTTGCCCCAGTCGCCGCCCGGGAAGTTTACGTATTCAAGCATCCTGCGCCTTTCATCGTCACTGCACTCCCAGAGGTAGCCGAAAATCGTGTTATTATCGTGAGTGCCGGTGTAGGCAATGCTGTTTCTTATGTAGTTGTGCGGCTGATGCAGGCTGTCGCCGTCTCCGAGGAAGGCAAACTGAAAAATGCGCATGCCGGGGAAGCCGCTTTCATCCACAAGGGCGCGCACCTCGTCCGTGATGTCGCCGAGGTCCTCCGCGATTATGAGTTTATCCCCGTGCCCCTCTTTTATCGCGTTTACAAAATCCATACCGGGGCCCTTTATCCATTTGCCGTTTTTGGCCGTCTTTTCGCCTGAAGGCACGGACCAGTAGGATTCAATAGCTCTGAAATGGTCTATGCGCACGCCGTCAAACATTTCGAGCGTATGGTCCATTCTCTCGCGCCACCAGGCAAAATTCGTCTTTTTCAGTTCGTCCCAGTCATAAAGGGGGTTGCCCCAAAGCTGACCGTCGACCGCAAAATAATCGGGCGGCACACCGGCCACTTCATCCGGATAGCCCTTGCTGTTTACCTTGAATATCTTTCTGTTTTCCCACACATCACAGCTGTCATCGCTCACATAGATGGGAATGTCTCCTATTACCGATACGCCCTTTGAAGCGGCGTATTTCTTTATCTCTGCCCACTGAGTGAAGAATTCATACTGAATAAACTGCCACAGGCGCAGAGTTTTGTCATGCGTTATTTTATCCTTTTTCCACTCCTGCCAGGGAATGCCTCCGTTTTCCTCACGCAGTGCCATAAAACGGCAGAAGTTCGCGATGTGAGGATGACTTTCCATAAAGGCTTCGGCTTTATCCCAATCTTTAAACCTTTCGCATGCCTTTGCGAGAAGGGGAATGCGCTCTTTTGCAAGGCGTTCGAACTCGCAGTAATAGGGCGTGTTCTGCTTTGCCGAGGCTGCCTCCGCGTCGGTCAGAAGGCCGTCTTCTCTGAGAATGTCAATATCCACAAAATAGGGATTTCCGGCAAAGGCGGAAAGTGATTTGTAGGGTGAGTTATGGTCATCGGGCAGGGTGAACGGAAGCACCTGCCACACGGAAAAACCGTTTTCCGAAATAAAATCTATAAAATCCTTCGCGTTTTTTCCGAAACTGCCTACGGAGTAGTCGCCGTAGAGCGAGGAAACGTGCATAAGGATGCCGCTTTGTCTTCTCATATCCGTGTCCTTTCTTATTTCCGTTATCCCGAAAATTTTAACATAATCGCGCAAAAAAGTAAATATTGATTTAATCTGTATTTTGTTATAATATATATGCGACTCCGGAGGAAAAACAATGGACTATAAATATATTATATGGGACTGGAACGGCACCCTGCTTGACGATGTTTCCGCCTCGCTCGCGAGCGTTAACGATATGCTCGATGCGAGAAACATGATGCCGCTTGATCTCGGCAGATACAGGGACTGCATAGGCGTTCCGATTGAAAAATTTTACAGGCGCGTGTTTGACCTTGAAAAAGAGGACTACCGTGAGATATTAAGGCAGTATAACGAAGGTTATCTTTATCATCTTAAGAACTGCACGCTCGCAAAAGGCAGCGAGAGCCTGCTCAAACGCTTTGCAGCGAGCGGATGCAGGCAGGTGATAGTCTCCTCGTCAAACAACGAGCAGCTCATCGCGAATGTTGAGAAATACGGCGTGATGGAATACTTCGACGAAATTCTCGGGGCAAAAGATTACCTCGCCACATCAAAAATTGACAGGGCGAGGAATTATCTCGGGTCACACGAGCCGGGCAGGGCGCTTGTCATAGGCGACCTTGAGCACGATGCCGAAGTGGCGAAAGAGCTCGGCACGGACTGCATTCTGCTCTCATCCGGTCACGAAAAGCTTTCGCGGCTTCTGCGCTCGGGCGCGGCGGTGTGTGAAAGTATGTATGAGATTGAAAAAACCGTTTTCGGTGAATAATCAGATTTTAAAAACTCTGTTTTCCTGCCTCGGGGCGGGGGCGGGGAGGTCACAGGCGGCATAGCCGACAGCGCAGTGCCCCACGCCTTCCCATTCGCCTTCAATGCCGAGTGAGGAAAGCAGTTTTTTGTATTCATCTGTTTCAAACTCTTCTTTAGCGCGGTGAATCCATATGCTGCCGAGCCCGAGAGAATAAGAGGCGAGCATAAGATTCTGCATAACCAGCGCGCCGTCGTACACGGATGTGAAAACATCCTTTTTTGCAAGCACGATGAGTATCACCGGAGCGCCGTAAAACGGATCAAAGCCCTCGGGCCAGCCGCCGATTTTGCGGTTGTCGTCCGCGATTTTGTCGCGCATTTTCTTATCCGTCACCGCAAGGATAATCGCGCCCTGCTTGTTCATTCCGCTCGGGGCATAGAGTCCCGCTTCGATAATCTGATTAATAAGCGCCTCATCGGGCATATCGGGTCTGAATTTACGGATGCTTCTTCTCTCTTTGATTGCTTTGATTACTTCGTTCATTGAAGTCCCTTCCTTTTTTCACATATATATTTTCCCGGTTTCAGCGGCAGATAATCGCTCCGGTAATCTCTGCCTTCCGCTTTTAACATATATCCCTCGGGTATGCGGATATTGCCCGTCGCCTTTGAGGGGGCCTTGACGGTGAGGATAACCTCGCCGTCTTTTCTCTGCCACTTTACGCTCACCCTGCCGCAGGGCGCGTCATAGTGCGCCCCGGCAAAATCGAGAGCGGGGATGAAATCCGGGCGGATGAGAAAATCGTTTGCGGATTTATTGCGCGGATTAACGCTTATGCCCGCTACCTTCTGAATAAACCAGCTTGAGATGTCGCCGAAGAAATGGTGATTGAGCGAATTCGGCCAATCGTAATCTTCGTCGCGCCTGAAATCCTCGGGCAGAGAGGTCATACCCTGCCTTACAAACATGCCGTAGGAGGGGTAGTCGGTGCGCGTAATCATCTTATAAGCAAGCTCGCCGTAACCGAAATCCGAGAGCACGTGGAATATAACCCTCAGGCCTATCATGCCGCAGTCAAGGCGGTCGCCGTCATCTGCGACTATATTTCTGAGCACCTTAGCGGCAAGCGGCTTTTCGGCGGTTTCAAAAACATCGTAGTAAATGCAGATTGCCTGCGAGGTCTGACAGCGCGGTTTAACTGTCATGGTGCCGAAATCTATTAGGTTCTCTCTGACCGCCTGTTTGAGAGATGAGGCGAGCGAGAGGGCGAAATCCCTGTGCAGAGTGTAGCCGAGCGCATCAAAGAGCGAAGCGGTCTTATTCGCGATATACATTGACATGACGGTGCTTGTCAGCCTCACGGGAGCGATGGGGTCGCCCGCGCCTCTTTCGGGCTGCAGCCAGTCTCCGAGGCCGAAATCTATAAGCCCGTCCTCATTTTTGTTTTCGGCTATATAAGAAAGATAGCGCAGAAGCGACTCCGAGCATTCTTTCGCGGGGGTGAGGTCGCCCCTGAGGCGGTAAATCTGCCAGCAGAGCTCGGAGAGCACATTGTCCCAGGCGGGGCCGTTGCCCCAGTCGAAGCCCCAGCCGCCCGTAGGCACTATGCCGGGCAGGGCGCCTTTGTCATTCTGCGCCTTGCAGATGTTGCGAAGCCACTCTCTGTAACTCTTTTCGGGTGTCAGGGTGAGTGTCATATGCTCCGCGGAAACGGCGGCGTCGCCCGTCCAGCCGTTTTTCTCCCTGTGCGGGCAGTCCGTGGGGAAATACCAGAAGTTTGCAAGGTCGCTGACTCTCACGAGTTTTCCGAGAGTGTTCATTATTTCATCCGAGCAGCTGAATGACGCTCTCTCCTTAAGG
>DBWO01000016.1:0-3004 GCA_002309055.1 Ruminococcaceae bacterium UBA1236 | reverse complement strand
AACGCCGCATCTGCAGCCGAAATAGCAGAAAGGCGGCTCGAAAGTTTCGCCTTTTTTGCCCTTGCAGATGTAAAGCACGGTCTGCGAATATCCCTCAGGGTAAAACGAGCCGGTGTTTATATAGGAGGGCTCGCCCTTTGAGGTGATGAATTCGCAGAAATGTATCGCTATGCGCTGACCTTTTTTACCGTCGATTTTAAGGCGGCAGATGCCGGATGTGTTGATGCCGAAATCGTAGAGTACGCCTTCTTTGCCGCGGTTTTTAAGGTCAAACTCGGTGTCAAGCTGCATATTCCGCCTGTTTCCGAACCTGCTGTCGAGTTTTGTCTTTTTTATTTCGGCCGCTTTTATTTCCTGTGTCACTTTTATGGGGTCGCTTTCGCAGATGCGGAATTCGCCGCGGGGTCTTTCCGCGGGTTTGACTGCCTGCCATTTGCTGTCGTCAAACGAGGGCAGATTCCACCCTTCGATTTCACGGCCCGCGTCATAGATGCAGCCGCTCCTCATATCGTCAAACAGGATGGGGGAGGGGTGACATTTAAAGAGGGAGCCGATATCCTCTGTTTTTTCGTTTCCTTTCGCATCGGCGCTCGTGTGAAGCACGGCAAAGCAGGGGGCGTTTCTGAAGCGGGCGATATCAAAATCCCACACTCTGCCGCCCGGCGCGTTTTGCATGCCGTTACCGAGAATGAGAGCGACCGTGTTGTCGCCGCGTTTAACGAAGTCCGTTATATCATAACGGTCAAAATACACTATGTCGTCGGGGTTTGAAATGTAGGGCGCAAGCAGCCCCTTTGTGATTTTTCTGCCGTTTATGAAAAGGTCGTAAAAGCCGAGACCGCTGACGGTCAGAAAATGCTTTTTGCCGGCGGCAAATCTGAAATTTGCCCGGATGTAAGGGGCGGCAACGTGCTTTTCATAGGTATTGTATTCATCGGTTGCCTTGTAAAAAACCGCGTTAATCATCATATCTCCTCCGAAAGTTCAATTTCAATGCCGACAACTCCGTTTTCCTTTTCATCCTCCGCCGTATAGTAAGCGCGCATATCGCGCGGCGAGGCTGTATCCGTTTCACTCTCGCGGTAGCCGAGTTTTTCAAGCGGCAAAGAGGCGTAAAGGTCATCAAAAGAGGCGTAAACGTGCAGGGCTTTCACAAGAACCCTGATTACCTCATCCGGGTCGTCTGTCAGCGAAAAGCGGATGACATCGCCGGGTTTTATCCTGCGGCGTTTTTCATCCCACAGGCGCATTTCAATTGTCTTTGCCCCGCTTTCGATTTTTTCAAACGGCGCGGGATTAAGCTTCATGCGGTGCTCGGTGCGCCCGCTCCAGATATAATTGTTCTTTTGGGGTATCTCCCTCGCGTATTGTATCTGCGAAACAAAAAAGCAGCAGTCGTCAATCATAAGCGAGGCCTCTTTTTCGCCGATTGTAACCTCGTTGTATTCCTCGTCGTTATAGATGCATTCGCCCTCGAAAATCTCACCGTCCTGCGTTACCAGGCGGATGTATTTTTCATTAAGGTCGCTGTATTTTTTTCCGGAACCAAAGCTCATATTTATCACCCTGTTTCATTGTTTTATTGCAATAAGTATTATATCATTACTATATGTTGTTAGCAACAGAAAAATAAGGAGCCCGCGTGCAAAACCGCACACGGGCCCGTATTATTTATCCGGTTAAATCAATCCGTCAGTATCAGCGACCAGTACCAAACGCCGTCGGGGGATTTAGCCACGCCCGCGCCGATATTCTTGTATTCGCCGCTTGTCATTATGGAGAGATTCTGCGTTTTTGATTTGAGCGCCGCCATTGCCGCCTCACCGCTTGTGTAGCCCTTGCAGGTGAGCTCAATACAGTTTTTATACTCTATGCCCATATCCTTGAGGACGGTGGAGTAAGCGGCGCCGCCGGGCCTTGTGCTCGAGAGCTTGCCGCTGTATGCCATTTCGGTTGCTCTTACACACGCGGCGGTGCTCAGGTCATCGCTGAAGGTAAGCGGAGCCGCGTCCTTGTCGGAGCGGTATCCGTTGACGGTGTTTGAGGCGGATTTAATCTCGATGATGTTTGCCGTCTTGTTTGATTTCGCCTCGGGCAGAAGGTCGTTTGTTGTGGCCTTGTATTTTGACGTGTCATACTTCACATAGGATTTCTGGTCGGTCTGCACCTTTGAGCCGTCCGAATAAATGTCATAGTATGTGGTGACAACATTAATCTGCTTAACGCCGTATTTGAGGTCGCTCTTAGTTTCCTTTGTTTCAATCTTGGTGTCGACAACCGTTTTTGCCGTGGTTGAGGGCTTCGTGGGCAGGGTGAGCGTATTGCCGGCGCCCGTTGTTTTTTCAGTTGCCTGAGTCACGGCCGCGGCGGATGACGCCGTTTCGGAAACGGTTTCTTTTGCCGTGGTCGCGGTTGATGTTACGGCAGAAGTCTGAGTTTCCGCGGCGGAGGCGCTTTCCTGCTCCTCTGTCTGCACGGTTGCCTCCTGCGTTTCATCGGGCACGGAGGTGCGGTAAAATTCCTCGTCAAACGCCGCTTCGTCAAAGGCGGCCTTCGAGGTTGACTTTTCGGTTATGAGCAGACTTACCGACCCGCATGAGCCGAGAACAAGGCAAAGCATGCAAGCAGTGAGCACTTTTATAAATGATTTCATAGAATAACCTCATTTCCGGTTTTGAGGAATGATTAAGGGGCTGCTTTCGCAACCCCTCATGGGCGGAATTTATTTATCCATCCCCAACATTTTTGCTACGCTCAGGCCGAGAACTTCGGCAAGCGTCTTGAGCTCGTAATCGTTGACACAGCGAAGCTGCCCCTCAATTTTGGAAAGACCGGAGGCGTTGATTTCAACACCCTTTATCTGCAGCTGAGTAAGCAGATCCTTTTGCTTCATATTGATTTCTTTACGTCTTTCCTCAATAATCTTACCAACGATATTTCTGTCACCGAGCTCCTGCTTACGGATTCTCATACAGATCCCCCTTTTTCATTTTCAGTTTTACTT